>DOTC01000098.1 GCA_003513855.1 Deltaproteobacteria bacterium
CCGATCCGAAGGAGGGGCTTGCGCACCTCGCCTCCGAAGGGGGCGACGTGGTGGTGACCGATCTCAAGATGCCCGGGATCACGGGGATGGAGGTGGTCCGCCGCGTCGTTCGGGAAAACCCGGCCGTTCCGGTCGTCGTCGTGACCGCCTTCGGCTCCGTCGAGAGCGCGGTGGAGGCGGTTCGGGCGGGGGCATCCGACTACCTCCTCAAGCCCGTGGGGATCCCGCAGCTGCGGGCCGCCGTCTTCAAGGCGGTCAAGGAGCGGGGCAAGAATGTGGATCTCGAGAGAAAGGACCGGGAGATCCGGCGCCTTCGGGAAGAGAAGAAGCGCATGCACGGGGTGGGGACGATCATCGGCGATTCGCGGAAGATGGATGAGGTGATCCAGAAGATCCACGTCGTCGCCCAGACCCGGATGAACGTGCTCATCCAGGGCGAGAGCGGCACGGGGAAGGAGCTNNGGCACCCTGTTTCTCGACGAGGTGGGAGAGATGTCTCTCTCGCTGCAGGTCAAGCTGTTGCGCGCGCTCGAACAGAAGGAGGTGATCCGCGTCGGCGGATCGGAGGTGATCCGGGTCGATGTCCGGATCATCGCGGCAACCAACCAGGATCTCAAGGCGAGAGTCGCGGAAAAGAGATTCCGGGAGGATCTCTTCTACCGGCTGAACGTGTTCCACATCACGGTGCCCCCCTTGCGGGAGCGGCGGGAGGATATCCCGAAACTTGCCGGCCATTTCCTGGGGGAGATCGCCCGGGAGAACAATGTGTCGGCCAAGAAGTTGTCGGCGGGGGCCCGCATCGCCCTGCTCACGTACCGATGGCCCGGAAACGTCCGGGAGTTGCGCAACGCCATGGAGACCGCCTCGCTCGTCGCCAAAGGCGAAACGATCGAATGGGGGGACCTTACACCGGAGATTCTCGACAACATCCTCCCTCCCTCCCCGGCCGGTCCGATTCCCCTCCCCTCGCCACGGACGCTCGAGGAGATCGAGCGGGAGGCCATCGTGGCTGCCTTGCTGGAGACGAACGGGAACAAGACGAAGGCGGCGAAGATGCTCGGGATCGGGCTGCGCACCCTCCACAGGAAGGTCAAGGAGTTCGGGATCTCCTGAAACGTCAAAATGGCACTCTCGACAGGAGAGCCCGTATGCCATTTTGGCGCAATTCATTTCCTCCGGTCATCCTCTCCCGGGCCCTTGATGAATTAACCATTTAGAATCAGCTATTCATAATCATCAGGCGTCGGCAGATCCTCGGGCACGGATATTGTTACTCATAGGGGTGCAAGGAGGAGAGAGTGGCCCGAAGAGTGGTTCTGATCGCGGATGCGCAAGGGGATGAATTCGGCCCGATCGCCCCGCTGCTCGGCGCGCTTTCCGAGGCGGGGGCGATGACGGAGCTCTTCAGCGATTGCGCCGCGGGCCTGGTCAGTGCGATCCGCGGGGGGACAGATCTGCTCGTGATCGATATGGACACCCCGTCGTTCGGGGGGATGGATACGCTGGTCACGATCGGGCGGATCGCCTCCCGGGTACCGATCCTCCTCCTGTCCGCCGAGGAGAGCAAGGCGAGGCGGATGTGGGCGGTCGAGGTGGGCGCGCTGGGGTACGTCACCAAGCCGGTGGACGGGCAGGCGCTTGCGGTGTTCCTCACGAAGGTGCTTCAAGGATAGGGACGACAAAGCCAGAGAGGAGAGAAGGCGACATGGCGAAGATTATCGGGATCGACCTGGGAACCACCAACTCCGTGGTTTCCGTGATGGAGGGCGGAGAGCCCAAGATCATCATCAACGAGGAGGGAAACCGGCTGACGCCGTCGGTTGTCGGCTTCGGGAAGGGGGGGGAGATTCTCGTCGGCCAGGTGGCCAAGCGCCAGGCGGTCCTGAACCCCGAGAACACCATCTTCTCGATCAAGCGGTTCATGNNTCGGCGGCGGCACGTTCGATATCTCGATCCTCGAGGTCGGCGACAACGTCGTCGAGGTCAAGTCGACCAACGGGGACACGCACCTGGGCGGCGACAACATCGACCAGCGGATCATCGAGTGGATCGTGGCGGAGTTCAAAAAGGACCAGGGGATCGACCTGGCCCGGGACCGGACGGCGCTGCAGCGGCTGAAGGAGGGGGCCGAAAAGGCCAAGATCGAGCTCTCCTCCACCATGGAGACCGAGATCAGTCTCCCGTTCATCACCGCGGACGCCACGGGGCCGAAGCATCTCCAGCAGAGACTCACGCGAAGCAAGCTGGAGCAGATGATCCAGGACATCCTGGAAAGGACGCTCAAGCCCTGCGAGGTGGCGATCCGGGACGCCGGGATCTCCGTGGACAGGATCGACGAGGTGGTTCTCGTCGGGGGCTCCACCCGGATCCCGAAGGTCATCCAGATGGTGAAGGAGTTCTTCCGGCGCGACCCGCACCAGGGCGTGAACCCGGACGAGGTGGTGGCGGCGGGCGCCGCCGTCCAGGCGGGCGTCCTCGGGGGCGAGGTGAAGGACATGCTGCTCCTGGACGTGACCCCGCTGTCGCTCGGGATCGAAACCCTCGGTGGCGTGATGACGAAGCTCATCGAGAAGAACACGACGATCCCGATCCGGAAAAGCGAGATCTTCACGACGGCGGCGGACGGGCAGACGAGCGTGGAGGTCCATGTCCTGCAGGGAGAACGGGAAATGGCAGGCGCCAACCGGACCCTGGGGAGGTTCCACCTCGAGGGGATTCCCGCGGCTCCCCGCGGCATTCCCAAGATCGAGGTGACGTTCGACATCGNNAAGACGCTCCGGGAGAACCGGGAGAAGGTGCCCCAGGAGCTGGCGGCCGAGGTGGAGTCCGCCGTCTCCGAGGCCAGGGAGTCGATGAAATCCGAGGACGAGACCGTGCTCAAGCAGGCCGCGGAGACGCTCATGCAGCGTTCCCACCGCCTCGCGGAGCACATGTACAAGGAGGCGGCTTCTTCCGCCCCCCCGCCCCCGCCGGAAGGCGAGGCGGAGAGCAAGGGGCAGGAAGGGGAGGTGGTCGACGCCGAGTACGAGGACCCCGCGGCGAAGCAGTAGGGGCGGGAAGGCGGCAGTCAACCAACCGGACGATGGGCTCGACCCACTATCCGGCCGGGGAACCGGACCGGGGGAAAGGAGGACACATCATGGCACTGATTCGTTGGACGGATCCATTTCGGGACATCGCGGTCCTGCAGGATCGGATGAACCGGGTTTTCGGAGACTTCCTCGAAAGCGGTCATCCGCACGAGGAGGGACTGGGAACGGGCATCTGGATGCCCAATGTGGATATCTACGAGACGAAGGACGCCATCTGCGTCCGGGCGGAGCTTCCCGGCGTGGACAAGGGCGCCGTCAACGTCGAGGTCAAGGACGGTGTCCTCATTCTGCGCGGAGAGCGCAAGCTCGAGAAGGATGTCAAGGAGGAGAACTACCACAGGATCGAGCGGTCCTACGGGACGTTCCACCGGTCCTTCTCGCTGCCTTCCTCGGTGGACGAGGAAAAGGTCACCGCCAGGATGAATGACGGCGTGCTCGAGGTGGACCTGCCCAAGAGGGAGCAGGCCAAGCCCAAACAGATCAAGGTTGGGGCCTGAACGAACGATCATCGACCATTGCCCCCCGGACCCCGCTTCGGGGCCGGGGGGGGCACAAGGAGGAGAACCATGGCGATTGTACGATGGCTGGACCCGTTCCGAGACCTGTCGTCCATCCAGGAAAGGATGAACCAGATCTTCGAGGATGCCCTCGCCCGCTCCCGCGGCCGCGAGGAGGGGCTCCGGTCGGGGATGTGGACCCCGGCCGTGGACATCTACGAGAACAACGATTCCGTCGTGGTCAAGGCGGAACTTCCCGGCGTGGAGAAGGACCAGATCTCGGTGGAGGTGAAGGACGGGATCCTTTCGCTTCGAGGGGAGCGCAAGTTCGAAAAGGAAGTCAAGGAAGAGAGTTACCACCGGATCGAGCGGTCGTACGGGAGTTTCCAGCGGTCCTTCTCGCTGCCCGTTTCCGTCGACCAGGAAAAGGTGACCGCCCAGTTCAAGAACGGCGTCCTCGAGGTGACGCTCCCCAAGAAGGAGCAGGCGAAGCCGAAGCAGATCCAGGTGAATGTGAAATAGATCGGGGGATCCGGGTGCCGGGAAGCGATGCCGCTCCCCGGCGCCCGGAGGGCTCTTCCGGAGAGGGCGATCGCGCAGCGGATGGATCCGAAGAAGAACTATTACGAGGTGCTGGGCGTGCCGGAAAGCGCCTCCGCCGGCGAGATCCGGAAGGCGTTCCGGCGGCTGGCGAAGAAGNNACGAGGTCCTGGGGGACGAAAAGAAACGGGCGCAGTACGATGCGATGCGAAAAGGGGTCTTCCCCGGGGGGTTCGGGGGGGAAGGACCGTTCCGGTGGCAGTCCGGTCCCGGGTTCGATCCCAGGATCCATACCAGCGGGGAACCGTTCGACTTCGGGGACATTCTGGGGGATCTCTTTCAGGGAGGCGGCCTCGGGCAGGATGCGGTGCGGGGGTCCGACCTCGCGATGGAGCTCTCGGTCGATTTTCTCGACATGGCGAAGGGGGCGGTAAAGGATCTGCGGTACCGGCGGCCCAGGGCGTGCCTGGCGTGCCGGGGATCCGGCCGGTCGGGGCGCCGGGGATGCCCGCATTGCGGGGGAAGCGGGAGGACGCACGAGGACGAACGGATCAAGGTCAAGATCCCCGCGGGGGCGAAGGACGGCTCCACGATCCGCGTGCCGCGCAAGGGAGCGGAGGGAATCGGTCCGGGAAGGAGCGGGGACCTCGTCGTCCGGCTCCGGATGATCCCTCACCCGTTCTTCCGCNNGTGCCCACGATCGACGGACCGGTCACGGTGGCGGTTCCGCCCGGCTCTTCCGGCGGCAGGAAGCTCCGCCTGAAAGGGCGGGGGGTCCCGATGCCGGGGACGTCGTCCCGGGGAGACCAGTACGTGGTGCTGCAAGTGGCTGTCCCGAAAGAGCAATCGAGAGAGTTTCTGTCGCTGGTCGAGCAGCTCGAGGCGTTCGAGGATCCGAATTTGCGGGGCGGCTGGAACTGAAATGGATATAATGGAATCAATACGCATAGGAAAAGATGGAGGAGGCGCATGGGCAATACCCTGAAGACCGGTTTCCTGCTTGCCCTTCTTACCGTCCTGTTCGT
>DOTC01000135.1 GCA_003513855.1 Deltaproteobacteria bacterium
CGTCGGCCCGGGGGAAGTCCTCATCCGCATGAAAGGGTGCGGGGTGTGCCACAGCGACCTTCACCTGGTGGACGGGGACTGGAAGGACTGGGGGACTCCCCTGCCGATCATCCCCGGGCACGAGGTGACCGGGGTGGTCGAAAAGGCGGGGGACCAGGTGACCGGCCTGAAACCGGGAGACCCGGTGGGGGTGCCGTGGATGCAGTACGCCTGCGGACAGTGTCCCGCGTGCCGGTCCGGCGCGGAGATGCTGTGCGCGGCCCAGAGGAGCACCGGGGTGACCGTGCACGGAGGGTACGCGGAGCGGGTCAAGGCGCCCGCCGCCTTCACGCACAGGATCCCGGAGGGACTGGACCTGGTGGACGCGGCGCCGCTCCTGTGCGCCGGGATCACGGTCTTCTCCCCCCTGCGACGGGCGGGGAACCTGGCGGGAAGAACCGTCGCGGTCGCCGGGATCGGGGGGTTGGGTCACCTGGGTATCCGGATTGCGGCCTCCATGGGGGCGCACGTCGTCGCGATCACCCGCGGTGAGGAGAAAGATGCCCTGGCGCGCGAGCTCGGCGCCCACGAAGTGATCGACTCGGCAAAGGAGAAGGCCGGGAAGCAGCTTGCCCGCATGGGGGGGGCCGACCTGATCCTGCTGACCGGCATCTCGGCCCGCCTCTTCGAGGAGTGCATCCCTGGCCTGGGGCCGAACGGCACGCTGGTGGTGCTGGCGGCCATCGCGGAGCCCGCCAAGGTCATTCCCGCCGCCCTTCTCACGGGGCAGAAGAGGATCGAAGGATCGGTCATCGGAACGCGCGACGACATGNNGGTCAACGACGTCCTGGAAAGGATGCGCCAGGGGAAGATCCGCCTGCGGGCCGTGCTCACCCCCTGAACCGTTCGCGCCGGATCGAACCCGGCAAACGATCGTTTCCCCCCCGGGGACCCTTCGAGAATTGCATCCCCGGACGAACGCGACGAAGTCCCGCGGGGTGTCCTGCCTTCCGTCCTGCTAACCATTTGACAAAACCGGCGGCCCCCGTGAATATTCCTACAACGCCATGGGACACAACCTTTCCGACTACCTCCAGGTCTTCCGCAGCCGCCGCATCGGCGTGATGGTGCTCGCCGGGTTCTCCTCCGGCCTTCCGCTCGCCCTGACCGGCGGGACGCTGCAGGCCTGGATGACGGTGGAGGGAGTGGACCTGCGCACGATCGGGGTGTTCGCCCTGGTGGGGATCCCCTACACGGTGAAATTCCTCTGGTCGCCGCTGATGGACCGCTTCGTTCCCCCCTGGCTGGGAAGGCGCCGGGGGTGGATGTTCCTTACTCAGGCGGCTCTGCTGCTCCTCATCTCGGCGATGGCCGTCGGGAACCCCGAAGCGGCCCCTTGGGCGCTGGGGATCACCGCCCTTCTGGTCGCCTTCGCCTCGGCTTCCCAGGACATCGTGATCGACGCATACCGGACGGATCTCCTGCACGAGCCGGAGCGGGGGCTGGGCGCGGCCGTCTTCGTGACGGGGTACCGGATCGCGATGCTCGTCTCGGGCGCCCTTGCCCTCATCTTCTCCGAGCAGATCGGCTGGAGGAACACGTATCTCCTGATGGCCTCCCTGATGGGCGTCGCGATGGTCNNCTGATCGTCCTCTACAAGCTGGGGGACGCCTACGCGGGAACGCTGACAACAGCCTTCCTGATCCGGGGAGTAGGATTCTCCCCCACGGAAGTGGGGACGATCAACAAGGGGCTCGGGCTGGTCTCCCTGATCGTCGGCGCGATGTTCGGCGGAACCCTGATGGTGCGGCTCGGCCTCTACCGAGCCCTGATGACCTTCGGGATTCTCCAGGCGGCGTCGAACCTGTCGTTCATGGTCCTCGCGTGGATGGGCAAAAGCTACGCGATGCTCGTCTTCACCGTCGCGTTCGAGAACGGTTGCGGAGGGATGGGGACGGCGGCGTTCGTCGCACTCCTGATGGCCCTGTGCGACCACCGGTACACGGCCACCCAGTACGCCCTCCTGTCTTCCCTCGCCGCGCTGGGAAGAATCTTCGTGGCGCCGACCTCCGGCTACGTGGTGGAGTCGGTCGGGTGGCCGGTCTTCTTCTTCCTCACGGCGGTCACCGCCCTGCCTGGACTCTGGATGCTCTGGAGGTTCCGGGGAGAGATCGTGGGGCTTTCGGGGCGGGAAAAGGTCTCCTAGATCGTCGCGCCGTACCGCAGGGTGTGGTACGCGAGGAGATACATCGCCGCGTTCCATGATTGCCCGGCCATCCCCATCGGCCTGCCGGTCTTCCCGTGGAACCACTCGTTGAACTGCCAGTCGTTGACTTGGTTGAGCACCGCGATGTTCCGCAGCTCCCGGAGCGCATGGACCGTCTTCCCCTCCTGCGCGAGGACCATCGCCCAGAAACAGCCGGCGTACGGCCATACCCCGCCGTTATGGTACTGGTACGGAGCGTTCAGGCCGTGCCGGTCCATGTACTCCCGCCAATGCTTCGTCCCTTTACGGATCGGGTTCCGGGTGACCGGCATGGTGCCCGAACCGTTCCGGCGCTCGCCTTGCAGAAACGCGAGGATCGTCCGCCGGAGGCCGCTTCCGGGCAGTCCAAACAGGAGGGCGAGAACGTTCCCGTAAAGATCGACGTCCCCGCCCCAGGATAGGTAGCTCACGAAACTCAGGTAATAGGGGGTGGGCCGGACCTCTTTCCGGATCTTGTCGATCGTGTAAAACCTGTCGGCGCCTGCACCGTTCCTTTTCCCGTGCCCGTTGGGGGAGAACGGGAAGAATGTCCGGTTGAACTGCTGCCTCGTCCGTTCGGCGTCGGTGAGACGGTATAATTCCTTCACCCGGTACCAGAGGGCGTTCGTGTACAGGACGTGGCCGCTGCGGGGCATGATGTCGGCCCAGTCGCTCGCCTCGTTCTGCACCAGGAGGCCCCGGCTCGGCTGCTCCTGGCACAGGAGCCAGGAAACCGCTTTCCCGGCCTGGCCCCTCAGGGATAAGAGCAGACTCCTGTCCCCCGAGAACCGGTCGTAATCACGCAGGGCGATCAGCCACCACAGGGTGGAGTCGATGCATCCGAAGTGCCAGAAGTTGGCTTCCCGGTCCGTTGGCCTGACGTAATTCGGGATCTGCCCGTTGTTCGCCTGGAACCTCGCCAGGGTCTCGAGACCCGCGCGCGCGGTGCCGATGAGCCGTTCGTCCCCGCTGCGGACCATCCCCAGGGCGCATATGGACGCATCGCGCCCGAAGACGCTCCGGTAATTCCGGCGCTCCGCCTTCGGTGACGTCCGGCATGCCAGGATGCCGTGAGGAGAGGAGTTGGCGAGGAGCAGCTCGATCGACTTGCGGTAACACTCCTGGACCAGCGGTTCAAGGTGGGACGCCCCGTTCCGGGGCCGTGACGATGGTTCCGTAAAGATTCTCCGATCCACCGAAGTCTTCCCGAAATGAACTACCACAGGACCGGTTTTTTATCCAGCGGGATTTCCGGACCTGTCTCCCTGACGGACCGGCGACGGGCGGCGGGCCGCCACGGGATCACGAGGCCGTTCGGGAAGCCGTCAGCGACGTTACCTTTTTCTCCTGGCCCTGGGACGTCTCCTTCTTCTGCTTCATGGACGACTGCCCGTCGAAGAGTGCGCCCTCCGACATGGCAAGCTTGGCCGCACAGATCTCGCCGAACACCTGCGCCTTGTCCTTCAGCTCGACGATCTCTGAAGCGTCGATGTTCCCCTCGACCTTCCCTCCCACGACCATCGCACGCGCCTGGACGTTCCCACGGATCTTTCCGGTCTCGCCGACGATGACCCAGTCGGCACGGATATCCCCTTCCACGGTTCCGTCGACCCTCACCGTTCCCTGGATCGTCAGTTCCCCCCGGATCGTGGAGTCGGATCCGATCACCGTTTCGAGCCTGGTCGAAGATCTCCCGAACATGATCACCTCCTTGCCAGAAATTGGGACGGGTTCACGTGGCGCCCGTCATTCCAGATCTCGTAATGGACGTGGGGACCCGTCGAACGTCCCGTGGACCCGGCCAGCCCGAGGGTCTCGCCCCGTCTCACGCGCTGTCCGACCTCGACGAGGTTCTCCTTGTTGTGCGCGTAGGCGGTGCTGAAACCCCGCCCGTGCTCGATCACCACGACGTTGCCGCTGTTCCTTGTCTTCCCCGAAAAGGTCACGACCCCGTCCGCGGTCGCCAGGACCTCCGTCCCGAGAGGGGTGGAGATGTCCACGCCGGTGTGCAGCTGTCTCCTCCCCGATTTCGGATGGTCGCGATACCCGTACCGCGAGGAGACGTATCCCGGCACCGGCCATCCCTTGGGTGTCGCCCGGTAGATATCTTTCTGCTCGGCGATGTATTGCTTGATGCTCTTCACCGATCGCATCGCCCCGTCGATCTGCGTCCGCAATGCCTCCATGTCGAGCGATCCCGTGTCGATGAACTCCGCGCTTTCGAGAACGTCCGTCTTCGTTTTCAGCGAGAAGAGCTTCTTGAACTCCTTCTCCGCCTGCTTCAGGGAAACCATGGTGGATTTCAGCTCGAGGAACTGGTCCGTCACGTAGGAAAGCCGCTCCCTCATCTGGTAATACTCGACGGTATGCACGGCGACGGTGAACAGGTAGATCACCCCGGCGAAGAACGAGAAGACCGAGAAGACGATCCCCCCGACGGGGACTCGGATGCTCACCGGTTTGGTCCGGGAGTGGGGTACCAGCATGATCGTGATGGGGGTGAAGATCATCTTCAAAAACAGCTTGAAGGATCGCATCCCGACCTCCTCTCCTCCCCCGGTTTTCCGCTTGTCCGGGGAGATCAGGAAAATCCCCGGCATCCGCTCATATACAAGCAAATAGCGTTCCGACCGTAAATTTCATCGATTTAGCGGAAAACAATAGGGAATAAGGCTTTGTGGGGCTGACGTTTTCTGACAGTTTCGACGGGGGGAGAAGGAATGGTGTCAAAAATCCGGCAGGGGCCGGAGGTCGCTTTTTTTACGCTCCGGGCTGAGGAGTCCTCTCGAGGCGGGAGGGATCGAAGTGCTGCGCCCGCACGCCTTCCAGGATCCGTTCGTAGACGGTTCCGTCCATCCGGGGGGTCCTGGAGAGGATCCACAGGTATTTCCGGTTCGGCGAGGCCACCACGGCGTACTCGTATTCGGGGCCCAGGTCGATGATCCAGTAGTCGCCGGAAAAGGGCCAGAAGAAGGTGACCTTCAGCCGGGCGTTCGTTTCCTCGTCCACGACGCGGGCCTTCCCCTTGATGGAGCGTTCCGGACCGTCGAGGGAGCCGCTCCGGCAACGGTTCACGACTTCGACCGCCTTGCCGCCCGGGAGCACGGTGTAGGTTGCCGAGGTCGCCACGCACCCTTTCTGAAAGCGGTTCGGGTACTTCGCGATCTCGTACCAGGTTCCTGCATAGCGGGAGATGTCGACGCCGGGAACCACGCGCACGGGCGGACCCGTCGGGCGCTCGAACCATGCGCACCCGGAAAGGATCATAAGCGCAGCTACGACGATCGTTCTCATTCGCCCACCCGGAGCACGATCTTGCCCACGTTCGCGTTCGCCTCCATCCGCCGGTGGGCGCCTGCGACCTCCGTCCAGTCCCAGACCGAGTCGATCACCGGGCGCAGCCGGCCGTCCGCAAACCGGGGAAGCGCAAACGCGGAGAACCGTTTCGTCAGGTCGATTTTCCTCTCCGTGCCCATGGATCGAAGCGAGGTGCCGAGAATCTGGAGCCGCCGGAACAGAAGGTCGAGGAGGTTCACCCTCTCCACCACCGATCCCCCCATTGTTCCGATGATGATCAGTTTACCATCCGTCGCCAGGGAGGCAAGGTTCTGCCCGATGTACGGGGCCCCGACGAAATCGAGGACCAGGTCGACTCCCCTCCCTCCCGTCTGGTCGGCCACCCACGGAGCGAAGGGACCTTCCCGGTAGTTCCACCCACCCCGCGCCCCGAGATCCCGGCAGCGGGCGATCTTCGGGAGGGACCCCGCCGTAACGAGGGATTCGCCCCCCGCCTCCCGGATGAGCTGGATCGCCGCCGTACCGACGCCGCTTCCGCCGGCGTGGACCAGGACCGTCATCCCCGGCCGAAGGCCCCCGAGCAGGAAGAGGTTGTGGTAGGCGGTCAGAAACGCCTCGGGAATCGCGGCCGCCTCCTCGAACGACAGGCCGTCCGGGATCCGCATCCCCATCCCGGCAGGCACGGTCGCCTTCTGCGCGTATCCGCCTCCCGGCAGGAGCGCGCAGACACGGTCCCCCGGACCCCACCCCTCGCATGCAGAACCCACAGCGCATACCTCGCCCCCCATCTCCAGACCGAGGATCCCTGAGGCCCCTTCCGGCGGGGGGTGCTTCCCTCTCCGCTGCAGCAGGTCGGCCCGGTTGAGCGCCGTCGCCCGGACGCGCACGAGAAGTTCATCGTCCTTCGGAAGGGGGTCGGGATGCTCTCCGATCTGCAGGACGCCCACCCCGCCGAACCCCGTCATCCGCACAGCCTTCATGACGGGCTTCCCCGCCTGCGCTCTCGCATCCGCCCTGCTCCCGTCATGCGACGACTCCCAGCGCCTCGAGGGACGAGACCAGATCCTCGTGCCCCCTGTACCGGATTGCGTGGATCTTCACCCTCTTCGCCCCTGCGACGTTTTCCTCGAGGTCGTCGACGAAGACGCACTCCTCCGGGGAAAGCTCGATTTTCTGCAGCAGATCCCTATAGATCCCTTGCGAAGGCTTCATGGTCTTCACCTTGTAGGATAGGGTCACCGCGTCGAAGAGGGGGAAGATCTCCACGGCCCGGATGTGGCGCTCGAAATGCCACTCGTTCGTGTTCGACAGAAGACCGAGGCGGTAGGACCGGGAAAGAGCCCGGATGAGGGAAATGGTGGGCGCGATGGGGGTGAAGATGCCGACGAACGCGGAGACGAACTCCTCCTCGGTCACCCGGAGCCCGCACAGGCCCGCCATCTCCCGGTAAAACTCCCTCGAGGAGATCTCCCCGCACTCGTACCTCCGGGGCAGATCCGACTCTGCGACCAGGGATGCCATCTGCCCGAATGTCTTCTCCGTCCGGTTCCCGAGCCTCCGGAAGAACCGCCCGAAGTTGAAGGAATGAATGACGCCGCCGAAATCGAAGATGACTCCCCGGATGGACGATTTCCCTGGAATGCCGGTCATGCCGGTCCCTTCCTTCGATCCGTCCCGCGTTGCTCGAAGTGCTCGCGCACCACCGTTTCCGCGATGTCCATGGAGGAGGTGAAGGCCGGGGAGATCGGGTTCAGGATATGGATCGCGTCTCCCTGTGCCACCACGGAAAAGTCCATGACCAGGTCCTTGGTCCGCCAGTCCACCAGCTGCGCCCGGATCCCCACCTTCTCCGAGGGCTCGATGTCCGAGGGAGACAGGGTATTCATCAGCCGGGCAGCGTCCCGGAAGAAGGCCGCGCCGCGGTATTTGCGGGGCTCCGTCAGGGCTACCTGCCGGAACTTCGGGTTCCGGAGGAAGAGGATCGCATCGGAGAGCGCGATGGACGGCCCCTCCCGGTCGATGCCGGAGAGGATCCCGTAGTTCTCCCGTCCGAACGCGGGAATGGCGGTCGGGCCGAGAACGACCTCCCCGTGCACGTTGCAGCTTATGTGGACCCCGAGGAAAGGGTTGCGGATGTCGGGGACCGGNNACTCCCTTGAAAGGGATCAGGCGGTACTCCATGCCGACGCCGAACAGGTGTGCGACCCGGTCACAGTAGGCGCCCGACGCGTTGACGACCTTCCGGAAGGAGATTTCCCCCCTGCTGGTGACGGCTGTCCGGGATCCCTTGATCCCCGTGAACAGGCAACCGGTGACGACCCTGGCCTTTCCTCCCTCCTCCAGATCCCTCCGGAGGCTGTCGAGAACCGCCAGCGGGTCCACGCAGGCGGTATGGGGGGAGAAGAGCGCCTTTCCGACCGTTCGCGCGTTCGGCTCGATCCCGGCCAGCTGCTTCTCGTCGATCATCTCCACCTTCGCCCCGTTCGCCGTGGCGCGCCGCTCGAGCTCTCGCAGGGCGGGGAGCTCCCCCTCGTCGCGCGCGACGATCACCTTGCCGTTCTCCCGGAGCGGCAGCCCCTTCTCCCGGCAGTAGGCCCGCATCAGGAAATTCCCGTTGAGGCACGATCTCGCCTTCATGCTGTCGGGGTCGTAGTAGATCCCGGCGTGCAGGACGCCGCTGTTCCGCCCGGAGGCGTGCATTCCCAGGGCGTCTTCCTTTTCGACGAGGACCACGTTGTCGCACCCCGCCCCGACCAGCCTCCGGGCGATCGTAAGCCCGATGATCCCCGCCCCCACGATGAGTACGTCCGCCTTGTCCGGCACCATGGCCCCCGCCGCCATCCGTCCGTTTCCCCCGCGCGCCTATTCCCCGACGACCTGGACGATGACGTCCCGATTCCTCGCGCGGTTGTCGAAATCGAGGAATACGATCTGCTGCCAGGTCCCCAGGGCAAGCTTCCTCTTCAGGAAAGGGATGGTGATGGACGGCTTGAAAAGGGCCGCCCGGACATGGGAAAAGCCGTTGCCGTCCCCCCAGCGCTTGTCGTGTTCGTAGGAAACGTTCGAGGGGACGATCTCCTCGATCACCCTTGCGAGGTCCTGGATGACGCCCGGTTCGTACTCGATCGTGGTGATGGAGCAGGTCGAGCCGGGACAGAACGCGGTGACCGACCCGTTCGCGACGCCGGAGCGGTCCGCCACCGCGGCCACGTTCCCGGTGATGTCGATGATGTGGCAGAACCCCCTGGTCGACAGGGAAAACGTTTCCGTGAATACCATGGGAATCCTCGTGTATTATAGGAATTTCATTCTCTCTATATTATGATACCCCGGGCGCCGGAACCGGTGTCCCGATTTCGCGACGGTGCCCGGATGCGGGTCGCGGGCAAGGGAGGCCAGCATGGCAGAGCAGCATAAGGGGGGCGGGCTCTACCGCAACGCCGTCAGCTTCTTCGGCGCCTACATGGCGATCATCAGCGTTTTCCTCATCATCTTCACNNGGGGCCATCGTGTTCCTGTACGGCATGCGCAGGGAAAGCGTCCGCAGGATGCGCCTCGGCGTGGATGAGGCAATGCCGTATCCCCGGCTCGACCTGAACGAGCAAAGGACCCGGAAGATGTTCAGCTACGCCATTCTCGGCGGCTCGTTCCTCGCGATCCTCCTGGCCTTCGTGTCGTACCACGCCTTCCTGTACACGGAGACCGTGTCGTTCTGCGGACAGCTCTGCCACACGGTCATGGAGCCGGAGTTCGCGTCGTATCAGGGATCGCCCCACGCCCGCGTACCGTGCGTGGACTGCCACGTCGGTTCGGGCGCGTCCTGGTACGTGAAGTCCAAGATTTCCGGGGCGAGGCAGGTCCTGGCCGTGATGTTCAACACGTACCCGACCCCGATTCCCACCCCCATCGAAAACCTGCGGCCGGCGCGGGAGACGTGCGAGGAGTGCCACTGGCCCGCGAAGTTCTTCGGCACCCAGCTGTTGCAGATCCCCCACTTCCGGTACGACGAGAAGAATACCCCCGAGCAGATCAGCCTGGGGATCAAGACGGGAGGCGGCAGCGGGCAGCTGGGAGAGTACGCCGGCATCCACTGGCACATGATCACCGAGAACGAGGTCTCCTACATCGCGATTGACAGGAAGCAGCAGGAGATCCCCTGGATCAAGTCCACGCGGACCGACGGCACCGAGGACGTATACATCAGCAAGGACTACACGGGGGACCCGGCGGAGCTCGCCTCCCGGGAACAGCAGGAGATGGACTGCATGGACTGCCACAACCGTCCCACGCACATCTACGAGCCCCCCGAGGCCGCGGTGGACAAGGCGATGGCCTCCCACTTCATCTCGCGGACCCTCCCCTGGGTGAAGAAGGTGGTCGTGGACGCTCTCGTCGTGGAGTATCCGAGCAGGGAGAAGGCCCACGAGGGTCTGCAGACCGAAATCGCGACCTACTACCGGAACAAGTATCCGGAGGTGTACAAGGCCCGAAGGGCCGACGTGGAGAAGGCGATCGGGACCGCGATCAATATCTATGACCATAGCGTATTCCCGGAAATGAAGGTGAACTGGAAGACGTACGCGTCGAACATCGGGCACCGGAACTGGCCGGGCTGCTTCCGGTGCCACGACGGGAAGCACGTCGCGAAAAGCGGGAAGGTCCTGACCACGGAATGCGCGACCTGCCACACGATGCCGCAGCGCGGCCCTCTCGCGCCGCTCGGCGCGATGATGCCGGGGTCCAAACTACCGTGGCATCCCATGGACCTGGAAGGAAAGCACGCCAGGACCCTTTGCAGCAACTGCCACTCCGCGGGCTACCGCCCGCCCAACGATTGCGCCGAGTGCCACAAGATCGATGTCTCCGCCCCCATGATGTCCATGGCGTGCGCCGACTGCCATGAAAAGAAGTTCGAGGCGCAACCGGTCACCTCCTGCAAGGAGTGCCACCCGTCCCTGTCCGGTTTCCACCGGAAGGGGGAGCATCCCGACCTCTCCTGCATGGAATGCCATCGTCCCCACGCCTGGGCGGTGTCCGGGCGCGACACCTGCCTTGCGTGCCACGACGACATGGCGGACCACAACACAGAGGGGGCATGCGCCGACTGCCACGATTTCCGGGGGACGTCCGCCCAGGGCAAGACCCGTTCCGGGTAGTGAGGGAGGCGGCCTACCCGAGGACCGTCATGATCCCCTACTTCGAGCAGCCCGTCCTCCCCCTCGGGCCGGTGAAGATCCACGCCTTCGGCGTCCTTGTCGCGGTCTCCATGCTCGTGGGCATCCGGCTGGCGCTCAGGCGGTGCAAGACGCTCTCCCTGGACCCCGACCTCTGCGCGGACCTGCTGTTCTATCTGCTGATCGCGGCGTTCGTTTCGGCCCACCTGTTCGCCGTCCTGGCGTACTTCCCCGGGGAGGTGGCGAAAAACCCGCTGATGCTGCTGAAGATCTGGGAGAATATCAGCTCCTTCGGGGGGATCCTCGGTGCCCTGTTCGGCATCTGGCTCTTCTTCCGCTGGAAATCCCCGCCCCTGCCCGCCGGCACGGCCTGGAAGTATCTCGACGCGATCGCGTTCGCATTCCCCTTCGCGTGGGCGATCGGCAGGCTGGGATGCGTCTTCGCGCACGACCATCCGGGGACGGTCACGGGGTTCCCGCTCGGGGTCAGCCTTTCCACGCCGGAGGCGAGGGCGTACATCACGTATTTCTACGGGGCCGCCGGACGCCTGGGCGAACTCCCGGAGCCGGGAAAGCTGGCGGGAATGGCCTACCACGATCTGGGCTGGTACGAGTTCCTCTACACCCTGCTCGTCATCGTTCCCGTGTTCCTCTCCCTTGACCGCAAGCCACGCCCCACGGGATTCTTTCCGCTTGCGTTCCTCCTCCTGTACCTGCCGGTTCGCTTTCTTCTCGACTTCCTCCGGATCAGCGACGCGCGGTACGGGGGGCTGACCTTCGCGCAATATGCGTCGATCGCCGGGTTCGCCGTTGTGGCGTACGTCCTTTGTCGAAGGAACCTGCAGACGGGAACGCGCTTCTGACCGGTCGTTTCGACAGAGGATCGGCCGGCGGGCGGGGGGCGGCGGTCTCCCTGGGTAGCATCGTCAAGCGGTACGGCGATCTCGTCGCGGTGGACTCCCTCGACCTGGAAATCCGGTCGGGGGAGTGTTTCGGCCTGCTCGGCCCCAACGGCGCGGGAAAAACGACGACCATCGAGATCCTGATCGGCCTGCAGGAGCCCACGGCCGGACAGGTCGTCGTTCTCGGGCGGAAATGGGGGGAGGACGACCGTTCGCTGCGCTCCTGCATCGGGGTCTCGCTGCAGGAGACCCGGTTCCCGGAACGGCTCACCGTTGCGGAAGTGGTAACGCTGTTCGGCAGCTTCTACCCGCGCGGCCGCGACGTCCCCTCCGTCCTCCGGGAAGCGGGCCTCGCGGAAAAGGCGGACGTCTGGACGAGCAGACTCTCCGGAGGACAGAGGCAGCGGCTCGCCCTCGCCTGCGCCCTGGTGGGGAACCCGGAGCTGCTCATCCTGGACGAGCCGACCACGGGGCTCGATCCCCAGGCACGGCTACAGTTCGGCGACTCGATCCTCTCCTACAAGGACCGGGGATGCACCATCGTGGTCTCGACCCATTACATGGAGGAGGCGCAGCGCCTCTGCGACCGGGTCGCCATCATCGACCGGGGGAAGGCGATCGCCATCGGGACCCCCGGCGAGCTGGTCGCCTCTCTCGACGCACATCTTGTCGTCGAGGTCGAGCTGGCGGCGGGCGACGTGGAGGACGACGCCCTCCGGCGGGTCGCCGGGGTCTCTTCGGTGAGGCGGGAGAACGGCGCGCTCCTCGTGTCCGTCCGCGAGGCGCATGTCACCGTCCCCGCGCTGCTCGACCTGTTCCGGACGCGCTCCCTCTCCCTGGCACACCTCACGCTCCGGCAGGCGACGCTGGAAGACGTCTACGTCGCCCTCACCGGAAGACGGTACAGGGATGGCTAGCCCGCTTCGCCAACTCGTGCTGGCGAGGATCCGGGAAAGCCTGCGGCATCCCGAGACGATCTTCTGGACGTTCGTCTTTCCGATTCTCCTCGCGGTCGCGCTGGGGATCGCCTTCCGCGGGGAGCGGATCGACCCCGTTCGCGCCGTCGTCGTCGATGCACCCGGGGCGGAGGAAATCGCCCGGGGGCTGCGGGCGGACAGAACGGTGCGCGTCGAGGTTCTCCCCCGTGCCGAAGCAGACCAGCGCCTCCGCACGGGGCGGACGGCGATCCTTGTCCTCCCCGGGGATCCTCTCCTCTACCGGTACGATCCGACCCGGCCCGACAGCCGTCTCGCGCGGGAGCGGGTGGACAGGGCGCTCCAGGCCGGGGCGGGGCGCACCGACCCGCTCCGCGCCTCGGACAGCCTCGTCACGGAGCCCGGTGCCCGCTACATCGACTTCCTCGTGCCGGGACTGCTGGGGATGAACCTGATGGGCGGAGGGCTTTGGGGAATCGGATGGGTGGTCGTCGAGGACCGGATCCGCAAGCTCCTCAAGCTGCAGCTGGCGACGCCGATGCGGAAGCGGGATTTTCTTCTGGCGCATGTTCTGGCGAGGCTTCTCTTCGTTCCCCTCGAGGTCGTTCCCCTTCTCTTCCTTTCCTGGCTGGTGTTCGGCGTCTCTTCCTCCGGGGCGCTCCTCTCCCTGGCGGCGGTCGCGACGGCCGGGGCCCTCTCCTTTGCCGGCCTCGGGACGCTTCTCGCCAGCCGCGCCCGCACGACCGCGACGATCTCGGGGCTGATCAACCTCGCCACGTTCCCGATGATCGTCGTCTCGGGAGTCTTCTTCTCCGTCGGCCGGTTCCCCGGGTTCCTCCAGCCGCTGATCCGGGCCCTGCCCCTTTCCGCCCTGGTCGACGGCCTCCGGGGAGTCATGACCGACGGGGCGCAGCTTTCCACCCTCTGGCCCCAGTTCCTCGTGATGGGCCTCTGGGGGACCCTGTGCTTCGTCGCCGCCCTGTGGCTTTTCCGGTGGACGTAGCTCCTCTTCCTCCCCCCGCCTTTCCCTAAAGCAGGTACAAACGGAGGACTGCGAGGAACGCCCCCACCAGCGCCCCGACGATGGCGCCGTTCAGCCGGATGAACTGGAGGTCCGGTCCCACCTTCGCCTCGATCTGCTCGACCAGATCGATGTCGCGGAGTTTCGCGAGGCTTCCGCGGACCATTTCCCCGATGTAGGCATGGCGCTTCCGGACGAGGTCCACGGCCGTCTCCCGAACCCACGAATCGAGCTTTTCCTGCGCGACGGGGTCCCGGGAGAACTCCGCCAGCCTCTCATGAAGAAATTTTCGCATCAGCGACGTGATGTCCGAGTCGGGACGGTCGAGCTGGTCCTCGACCGTCGCCTTGAACCGGCCGAGGATCTTCCGGATGACCTCTGCCGCATCGGCGTTCTCGATCAGCCTGGCCCGAACGGTTTCCACCACGGAGACCGCCTCGGGGTCGCCCGCGGAAAGCCCCCGCGCGAACTCCCGGAGTATTTCGTCCAGTTTCCGACGGACGGGATGATCCGGGTTCGCCTTCGCTTCCCGGACGAAGCGGGACAGGTTGTCGAGAAGGGCGAGGGCGACCGCACGGTCGTCCAGAAGGTCCACCGCCTCGGCGATGTGAAGAGCCACCTTCCGGTGGATCCCGGTTTCCTTGTAGGCGTCCAGCGCCTGCCGGGAAAACCGCCGGAAGAGAAGTTCGACGTCCGGGTCCCCGAGGGAACGGGAAAGCGACTCCAGCAGGAGATCCCACACGGCGTCGTGGTCCCTCCGGGCGATCGCCTGCTCCATCCAGCGCCCGAGGGGCGTCCCCAGGTCGATCCCCTCCAGCTGGTCCTTGAGCGTTCGGGAAAGGAAGCCGGCCACCTCCGGCCCGTCCATCCCCTCGACGATCTTCCCGATCAGGTCGCGAAGGACCAGAAGCAGCTTCTCCTGTCGAAGACGATCCCCGAGATACTCCTGGAGAGCCCGGGAGGCGGAGAACCGTCCGAGGTGCTCCTCGACGACCGCGGGGGAGAGCCACCGGTTCTGCACCATGTCCGCGATGCCGTCGATGATCCGGACCCGGTTTTTGACGACGATGTTGGTGTGCCGCCGGATCAGGGGGATCCGGACCTCGCGGAACAGTGCCGTCACCGCGAACCAGTCGGCGACCCCGCCGACCGTCCCGGCTTCGAACGCCGATGCCGCGACAATCCAGAACGGCCCTTGGACCCACCCCTGGTGGAGCGAAACCTCCAGGAGCGAGAAGCCGGTTACTGCGATCCCTAGAGAGACCGGGCCAAGACGCCTGCCGGGACGAATACCCTCCCCCTTGCTCCTGCTGCGATTTCCGCGACCCGATCCCGCGCGAACCCCGACGAGAAGAGAAGAAAAGCTACAGGAGAGCCTTCACGGCGCCCAGGACCGCCTCGTAGTCGGGCTCCGTGCCCAATTCTTTCACGTGCTGAATGTACCGGACCACGTCGCTGCCGTCCACGACGAATACGAAGCGCGCCAGAAGCTTCGTCTCCTTGATCAGCACTCCGTAGGCCGAGGCGAAGGAGCGGTCCTGGTAGTCGGACAGCGTCTTCACCTTGTCAACGCCTGCGGCCCCGCACCACCTAGCCTGTGCAAAGGGGAGATCCATGCTGATGGTGAGCACGACCACGTCGTCGCCCAGGGCCACCGGCGTGTCCTGGTAGGGGAAGCGATCGCCGCCCATGAGGTTCACGCGGGTCAGGAACTCG
>DOTC01000150.1 GCA_003513855.1 Deltaproteobacteria bacterium
GTCGGTCTCGATGCTCCAGAGGCGGCTCCAGATCGGCTTCAACCGCGCGGCCCGCATCATCGAGGAGATGGAAAGGCAGGGGATCGTCGGGCCGTCCGAGGGTGGAAAGCCGCGGGAAGTCTACATGACGAACCGGGAGTGAGCGCCCGGAGAAGCGGGACGGCGATCCGGGTATTCGGACCGGGCAGGTCGTTTCCCTGAAGAAAAGGAGGGGGGTTCTCCCATGGGGTTAGGGCATCGGGCCGCACTGGCGGCCCTCTTTCTTTTGGTCGCGGTCGTCTCCCCGAACGTCTCCGGCGGGGGCGAGACGGACGGCGATGCGCTGCTGCGCCGGGTTGCGGAGAGGTACGGGGGCGTCAAGACCCTGTCCGCGCGGTTCCGGCAGGAGGTTCCGCTGGAGAACGTGGGGATCGTGAGGAAGGCCGCCGGCAGGGTCACCTTTCAGCGTCCCTTGCGGATGCGGTGGGATTACCAGGTGCCCGGGAAGCAGCTGTTCCTGGCGGACGGGGAATCCTTCTACTTCCAGCCTCCCGATTCGACCCGGGTGTTCCGGCGCAAGATCGACGAGGGGGCGCTCGGCGGCAGGATCCCTCTCCTGCTCCTGTTCGGGAAGGGCGACATCACGGACTATTTCCGCGTGGAGAAGGCGATCCCCCTCGAGGGAAGGAAGGAGACCGCCCTTCGCCTGGTTCCGAAGGGGGACGGGGCGCCCGAAGTGAGAAGGGTCGACCTCGTGGTGGACGACGCGGGGCTCGCGATCCGCGAGATTCATCTGTACGACCACCTGGGAGGTTCGAACCATCTCTATCTCGACGACATCGTGATCGACCCGGTCCTTCCGGCGGACCATTTCCGGTTCCGGGAGTCGCCCGGCGTCGAGGTGGTGGACGGGTGAACGGGAAGAGACCGGCAGGGATCGCCGTGCGCATCCTGACCCTGGGGTGCGCGAAGAATTCCGTGGACGCGGAGGTGCTGACCGGCCTTCTCGTCGAGGCCGGGTGCCGCATCGTTTCCCGGAGCCCCGCGGACGTGGGGATCGTCAACACGTGCGGATTCATCCGCGACGCCAAGGAGGAGTCGATCGGGGAGATCCTGGCGATGGCGCGCGAGAAGGAGCGGGGGCGGATCCGGCGTCTCGTGGTGGCCGGGTGCCTGGCGAAGCGGTACCGGGAAGAGCTGCCGGGCGCCCTGCCGGAGGTGGACCTGTTCGTGGGGCCCGGGGACATTCCGGCGCTTCCCGGGCTTCTGCGGGGACTGTTCGCGGGAGCTCACCCGCGTTCCTTCGTGGGGACAGCGCCCCTGCCCGAGGAGGCGTACCGGCACCGGTACCGGGAGCAAGGGGAGGCGTCCGCCTACCTCAAGATCCAGGAGGGGTGCGACCACAGGTGCGCCTACTGCACGATTCCGGACATCCGCGGGCCGCTTGCGAGCCGGGACCGGGACTCCCTCCTCGCCGAGGCGCGGATGCTCGTTCGCCGGGGTGCGCGGGAGATCAACCTCGTCGGCCAGGACATCACCTCCTACGGCGCGGAACGGGGGGAGAAAAGGGCGCTGGCACGACTCGTCCGGGCCCTTTGCGCCATCCGGGGGATCCGCTGGGTCCGCCTGCTCTATCTCTATCCCGGGCGCATCGACGACGAGCTGATCGACCTGGTGGCGGAAGGGGGAAAGGTGTGCCGATACCTCGACATCCCCGTCCAGCACATCGATGCGCGCGTTCTCGCCAGGATGGGGCGACGCTACGGCCCCGACGAGGTGTGGGCTCTCCTTGCCCGGTTGCGGGAACGGGCTCCCGGAATCTTCCTCCGGACCTCGCTGATCGTGGGGTTCCCGGGCGAATCCGCTGCGGCGTTCGACCGGCTCCTCCGGTTCGTCCACGAGTCCCGGTGGGATTACCTCGGGGTCTTCCCCTATTCCCGCGAAGAGGGGACCCCCGCCTATGCGATGGAGCGCCAGGTCGGCGAGGCGGTGAAGCGGGAGCGCGCCCGAAGGGTCCAGGATGCGCAGATCGACATCCTCGCCGCCCGCAACGCGGGGATGGTCGGGGAGGAGGTCGAAGTCCTCGTCGAGGAGACCCGGGGGCGGGGTCGCGCCGTCGGCCGTCACCGGGGGCAGGCGCCGGAGGTGGACGGGAACGTGCTCCTGTCCGGAACCGGGGTCTCCCCGGGCCGTTTCTGCCGGGCGAGGGTGACGGGGGCGCGGGCGTGGGATCTCCTCGCAAAAGCGGTTGACACGGGGGCTTCACCGTGTATACTAACGTAATTTTTCGACAGAACCTGGGGGCCGCGAGAGATGAAACCGATCAAGGACATGCTTCTCAAGATGCGGGAAGAGCTCGTGCGGGATATCGCCAGGAGGTCCAAGGCGACCGCCGTGAGCGGCGTCTCGGACATCGGGGACATCCTGGACTCCGTGTCCGAGGAGCGGACCCGGGAGCTGGACATGATCCTCACGGACCGGGAGAAGCAGAAACTCAAGCAGATCGACGACGCACTCGACCGGATCGAGGAAGGGACATACGGCCTCTGCGAGGAGTGCGGGATCAAGATCCCGCGGGCGCGCCTCCGGGTCGTGCCGTTCGCCAAATATTGCGTGGAATGCAAGGAAGTGATCGAGCGCGAGGAGAAGTACACCCGGGAGGAGCCCGAGGAAGCGGTCAAGAAGGTCCCTATGGCCGAGGCGGAGGAGTAGAGGCCGCCGCCCCGCTTTCCCGGCTTTGCGCAGACCCCTTGCCGCGGGTCGCTTTCGGGATGATCCCCTTCTGGTAGAACATCACCGCCTTGTTGTGTTCCCGGAGAGTCCGGGAGAACCGGTGGGACCCGTCGTTGCGGGAGACGAAATACAGATAGTCCGCATCGGCCGGCTCCACCGCGGCGATGAGGGACGTGAGGCCGGGGTTGGCGATCGGACCCGGCGGGAGCCCCCGGTTCCGGTATGTGTTGTAGGGATGGTCCTTCCGCAGGTCCTTTTTCGTGAGCTTCCCCCCGAACTTCTTCAGCCCGTAGATGACCGTCGGATCCATCTGGAGGGGCATCCCGAGGGAAAGCCTGTTCCGGATCACTGCGGATACGAGTGGTTTTTCCTCCTCCATCCCGGTTTCCTTCTCGATGATCGAAGCGATCGTCACGATCTGCTTCAGCGTAAACCCGCTTTCCTCCGCTTTTCCCTCCATTTCCGGGGTGAACTTCCTGCGGAACCGGCGTACCATGACGCCGATGATCTCCTCCATGGTCATGTCTTTGACAAGAAGGTAGGTGTCCGGGAAGAGGTACCCTTCCAGGGTGCTTCCCGGGATTCCCATCTGGCTGGCCAGGGCCGGCGACGTGGCCGCTTCGAGGAAGTCCGCGGGGTCGGCGAGCTCCAGATCCCCGAGACTTTCTGCGATATCGAAGAGGGTGGACCCGTCGGGGATGGTCACCTGGTATTTCGCGACGTCGCCGCTCACGAGCGTTTCCCTCAGTTCGAGCGCGGAGGGGGGTGCCGGGAAGGCGTACTCTCCGTACTGGAGCTTCTTGCTGGCCATCGAGCCGACGATGAGGATCCGGAAAGCGAGCGGATACCGGACGACGCCCTTCTCGGTGAGCGTTTTCTCGATTTCCGGGAAGGTGCTCCCCTTCGGGATGTACACCTTCGTCATGCTCCACTTGTCCAGGGGCGGGCGGGCCGTCACGAGGAAGAGGAAGACGGCGGCCACGGCGAGAAGGCATGCGGCGGCGATGCTCAATGTCCGGACGGGCACGGGAGGGCTACTTCCGGGTCCTCAGGTCGAGGGCGCTCTGCAGCAGAAAGACGGCCGCGAGGCTGTCGCGGATCTCTTTTCGTTTCTCGCGTCGGACGCCCGACGCGATCAGATGGCGCTCCGCCTGCACGGTCGTCATCCGCTCGTCCCATGTTTCGACCGGGATCTCCAGATGCTTCCGGACCTTTTCCGCGAAGAGCCGCACCTTTTTCGCCTGGGCCCCCTCTTCGCCGCTCAGGTGCAGGGGCAGCCCGATCAGCACGCTGCCGGCGTCGACCTCCCGGACCATGGCCCCGATCGCCTCGATGTCCCGCCTGTCCCCCCGGCGCGGGATGGCGGCCAGGGGCTGGGCGGTGATCCCGAGAGGATCGGAGACCGCCGCCCCGATCCTGTGGCTGCCGAAGTCCAGCCCGAGAATCCTCCCGCCCTTTGGATCGGACATCCGATAATCCCCCGTAAAAAGTGTACGTTTCCCGTGATGGCACCGTCAACACGATTGACGAACCCACCGCCGTCCGGTAGATATATACGAATTGCGGAGGGAGGATGGGGGGATCGATCACCGATGTGCCCGGGGTTCTCGTGGGGCACGAGCACGACCTCGGGCGGGGGTCGGGGATCACCGTGCTTCTCTTCCCCCGGGGAGCGACCGGGGCGGCCGACATCCGGGGGGAAGCCGCCGGGACGAGGCAGATGGATTCGCTCCTCCGGCCCCACCCGGCGCGCCTCATCCACGGGCTTGTCCTGGCGGGGGGAAGCGCTTTCGGGCTCGACTCCGCCGCCGGGGTGATGCGCCTCCTCGAGGAAAGGGGGATCGGGTTTCCCACCCCGGCGGGGCCGGTTCCGATCGTTCCCACGATGGTCATCTACGACCTGGGCTTCGGGGACCCGTCCTTCCGGCCGACTCCGGAGATGGCGCACGCCGCCGCGGGAAAGGCGTCTCCGGATCCCCCGGCGCAGGGGTCCGTGGGGGCGGGGGCCGGGGCGACCGTGGGGAAGATTTTCGGGCTGGGCCGCGCGATGAAAGGCGGGTTCGGAACCGCGAGCGAGCGCGGGGGAGGAGCGATCGTCGGGGCCTGCGCCGTCGTGAACGCCTTCGGGGACGTCTTCGACCCCCTCTCGGGGGAGTGGCTCGCCGGGGCGCGGACCGAAGACGGGAAAGGGCGGTCGGGGACGGAAGAGGCGTTTCTCGACGGATATTCGAGGGAGCCGTTCGACCCGGGGAACACGACGCTCGGCGTCGTCGCCACCGCCGAGGACCTTTCCCGGGAGGAACTTGCCGGGGTCGCAAGGATGGCGCACGGTGCCCTGTGCCGGTCGATCCGGCCCGTTCACACCCCGATGGACGGCGATGTCGTGGTGGCCCTGTCCACCGGGGGTGCGGGGCGCAGGGGAAACCCGATGCAGACGGCGGTTCTCGCGGGACGGGCACTCGGGAGGGCGATTGCGGACGCCGTCCGGTGTGCGACGGGGGCGCACGGACTGCCGTCGGCACGGGACATGCTCAGGAGGGAAAGCCGATGATCGACAGGATCGAAAAGATTCTCAAGACAATGCTGTCCGATCCTTCCGTCGCGGTCCGCCTGGCGGCCTCCGCCGCTCTCGACAGGCTGCGGGGAAAAACGTCGGTGTCCTCCTACCTCCGGATGCTCGAGACCGGCTCCCTGGAAGAGCGGGTCCGTGTCGTCTTCTCGGCGCAGGAGATCGGGGGTCCGGAAGGGACGTCCATCCTTCTTGCCGCCCTGTCGGACAAGGAGCAGGAAGTCCGCGGGGCCGCCGTCCGCGCCCTCGAATCCTGCCTGACCGGGGCCGTTCTCGAGGCGATGGTGGCCAGGCTCCCCGGGGAAGAGGGCGTCGTGCTCGGCAACCTTCTCGAAGCGCTGGGGAAGTCCCGGCGGACGGACCTGGCGCCCGTCATCGAGGGGTACCTCGATCATCCGGACCCCGAGGTGCGTGCAAAGGCGATTTATGCCGTTGCCCGGGTGACGGAGAGCGCCGGGTGGGAGAAAGTTCTTGCACACGCCGCCGACCGGGACGAGACCGTCAGGGCGGCAACCGCGCGCGCCCTCGGGGAGTGGAGCGCGGGGTAGATCCGAAAGGGGTCGTGCGGCCTTCGTTACGAGGGTGGGGCCGGGGGGGAAACCCCTTTCTGCGCGTCCGGGTAGAGGAGCGGGTTGACGGTGCCCAGGATCGAGCGTCCGGGGGAGACGGTGGCGGCCACGGCGTCGAGGCCGGCGATCTCCACCTCCTCCGGGCGGGGAAGAGGGGTCCCCTGCCGGTCGACCAGAACCGAGACCCGGATCGGGCCGCGCCCCTCGGGGCCGACCCCGATGACGACTCCCACCTCCATGGTGCTGAGGCGCACCATCGTCCCGATCGGGTAGCCCCCCATCACGTTCTTGAAGACGGACAGGATGTCCGGGTCGATCGACTTTCCCGCAATCTTCCCCATGAGCTCGAGCGCTTCGAGCGGGGGCTTCGCCATCTGGTACGCCCGCATCGTCGTGATCGCGTCGTAGCAGTCCGCCACGGCGATGATCTGCGATCTCGGGTTCACGGCGTAATCCGTCCCCAGTTCCGGGTATCCCTTCCGGTCGTACCGCAGGTGGTGCTCCCGGACCATGTAGGCGGAGGCGGGGCGGATGTGGGACATCTTCCCGAGGAGGACGAACCCCTCCTCGGGGTGCTTCTTGATCTCCTCGAACTCCTGGATGGAGAGATTCCCCGGCTTCCGGATCAGGTCGAGGGCGACCTGGGTCTTCCCCACATCGTGGAGGAGGCCGGCCACCCCGATCTCGGTCTTCTCCTGGCTGTCGAGGGAAAGCGCTTCGGCGATCGCAAGGGAGATCACGGCAACGTTGACGGAGTGGTTGTAGGTGTATTCGTCGAAGTTCCGGATCAGGGTGAGGGCCAGGATGGCGTCGCGGTTCCGCTGGAGCATGCCGCTGATGTCCCTGACCACGCGATCCGACTCGGCTCCTGAGGGGATCCGGCCCTTGCGGATCTCCTGCATCACCGAGGCCACCGCGTCGATCGCGTTGCCGTAGATCTCCCGCGCAAGGGAGAAATCGTCCTCCTCATCTTCGGAGGGCGGCTTCACCCGGATGTGGGTGACGCCCATCTCCTCGATCCGCTCCTGGATGTCGGAGGGGGAGAGCCCCTCCTCCTTCGTTTCGTGGAGGAACCGGATGAAATGCTCGATGTCCGCCTGGACCAGCCCCTTCTCGAACACGATCGCCGGGATGCCGATGGCGGCGAGCCGGGCCATGAAGAGTTCCAGGGAGGAGGTCAGGTTGAAGATGGGAACCCCCTCGAACACCAGGGTCTCGTCGGAGATCGCCAGGGCGAGCTCCTGCCGGTCCGCGAAGAAGAGGAGGATCTCCGAGCAGCACTTCTTCACGGGGGTGCGGACAAGCGGGTGTGCCGGGGGGTACAGTCCGCGGTTCTTCAGGGAGGTTCCCAGGGAACGGATGAGACTTACGATCGTCTGTTCCTGCTGCCGACGGTTCATTGCCATGCCCCCCCTGTCACCAGCCTCTCTTCTTCAGGATCCGCTCCGCCTCCGCCTGAAGATACGCCGCAGTGCCGCTTTTCTCCCGGAGGACGATCTCTTTTGGCCGGTCTCCCGACATCCTTGAGATGCATCGAAGCGCGTGCTGCTTCATCTCTCGGGAATTGCGCGTTTCCCAGATCACTCTGGTGCGCAGGATCTCTTCGAGCGCGGAAAGCGACGCGTCGGTGTCGATGATGCGAAGGGACTCGATCGCCTCGTGGGCCAGGCGGTAGTTCGGATAGAGGATCCTTTTCTGGACGGCCCTCCGGGCAAGGATCTGGACCGCTTCCTCCTCCTTCTTCCGGGAGAGGGCGGCGGTAGCCAGGAGCGCGATGCTCTCCTCGGGGAAGAAGCACAGTTCCGCGAGGGTGTTGACGGCGGAGGGATGCGACAGCCTGGACAACCCCTTGATCGCCTCCTTCTTCACCCGGAGATCCGGGTGGGAAAGCGACGTGACGATGTGCGGAGCGAGGTCCGGTTCCTCGAGGCTCCCCAGGATCGTGACCATGTTCCGGACGAAGTACCATCGGGCGTCGTTCAGGTTGTCGAGGATCGCGGGAACCACGGGGCTCCCGATCCTCACGAGGATGTCGACGACCGATTTCCGGATGAGGAAATCCCCCTCCTCGGCCAGGGCGAAGAGCAGGTTCTTCACGGCGCGCTCGCCGAACGCCGTCAGAAGGGCCTCCGTCTCCGCCCGGTTTCTCCCGCCCCGCTCCTTGAGGCGCCGGATGTAGTGGGACACCAGGTCGTCGGAGACGAGTTCCCGGATCCCCGTGCGCGCGATGTCGGCGATCTCCGGGTTTCCCTCCGGAGGTCGTTCGGCGTGCACCACGTAGATCGAGAGCGCCTGGCCGGAATATTCGATCCGCCGGTCGCCGTGCTCCCGGAGAATAGCGCCCGTCAGGGAGATGACGAGGTCGCGGTAGGCGGCAGCCTCCGTTTCCTTCTCCAGCCTCCGGAGAAGCTCCCCGACCTCCGGATCCTGCGGGGGCCGTTCCTCGAGATCGGGGGGCTGGTCGTCGGCCGAAACCCCCACCTCGTCTTCTTCCGGAGGAGCCGGTCCCTCTTCCTCCTTCTTGAGCATTTCGGTAAGCCCCTCGTAGTCGACACGGTTCACCCAGATCCGGGAGACCTTCTCCCGGAGCAGGGCCTTCTCCAGCCCGCCCTGTTCGTGCAGATCCTGGATGTCCCGGTTCATGACCCCGAGAAAGGCGATGATCTCCTCCAGTTTCTGGCCATTCAGGAGAATGAGCCTGCTGGCCCGTCGGTGGTAGAGCTCGCGGTTGAGGTCCGCGATCGCCTTGTTGCCCGCTGGAAGGGGCTCCTCCCGGTACAGGAGGGCGTTCTTGGTCACGTCGATCTCGATGCCGGCTTCGGGAGGAGGGATCGTTTCGATCGCGGCGACGATTTTTTCCATCGCCTGGATGAGAGCCGGGTGGCCGGGGGGGTAGAAATTGACGATTTTTATCCCTTTGGCGAGTTCGATCATCGCCAGAACGACTTTTTCCCGCATAGGGTCCGGCGATGAGTCCCGATTCGGGTCCATCAGGAAAATATAGTTTTATTTGTTTGATAATTCAAATGAATTTATCATCTAATAATCCTCATGCACGATGTCAAACGTTTTCCGGATCGAGTGGTCTTGCGGGCCGTCGCCTCCGGACTGGGGGTGGGATATGCTCCCGTGGCCCCCGGAACGCTCGGATCCCTCCTCGCCCTTCCCCTGTGGTATTGGGGAGGGGGCTGGGGGCCGATCCACTTCGGGTTGCTGGCATCGCTTCTGGTGCTGTCCTTCCCCGCCGCGCGGGTGGAGATCCGGGTGACCGGCCGGCAGGATCCGCCCTCCGTTGTGATCGACGAGGTCGCGGGGATGCTGCTGGCGGCGACGGGGATTCCGTGGGGGTGGAAATCCGGATTCATCCTGTTCCTTCTCTTTCGCCTGTTCGATATCGTGAAGCTCGGCCCGGCTGCGTGGATCGACTCCCGCAGGGGAGCGGCCTCCGTGGTGGCTGATGACCTGGTGGCGGGCCTGTATGCCAACCTTGCGTGCCGGGGGATCCTGTGGCTGACCGGGTGACCCGCGATCTTGCCGCGCGCGCCGCGGGGGTGCTCCTCTCCGGAAGGCGCCGTGTGGCGGTGGCCGAATCGTGCACGGGGGGAGGCGTGTGCGAGGCGCTGACGTCCGTCCCGGGAAGCTCCGCCTACTTCCTCGGGGGGGTCGTTGCGTACGGGAACGAATCGAAGACGAGGGAGCTCGGCGTGCCGCCGGACCTCATCGAATCCCGGGGGGCGGTGAGCCGGGAAGTCGCGGAGGCGATGGCGGACGGAGCCGCGCGACGCTTCGGGGCGGACATCGGGATCGGGACGACCGGGATCGCCGGCCCGGGGGGGGGAAGCCCGGACAAGCCCGTGGGGACAGTCTACGTGGCGATCGCGTCGGGCGAAGTCCGGCTTTCGCACCACCTCAGCCTTCCGGGCGACCGCGACGCCGTCCGCGGAGAGACGGTTCGGCGCGCTCTCGAGCTCCTCGTGTCCTTTCTTTCGGAGGAGGAGGGGAGGGGCCGGTGAGGCTGTTCATCGGGATCGGGCTCCCCCCGGAATGCCGCAGGACGATCGCCGGGGCGGTGTCCCCCCTCCGGGACAAGAAGGTTCCCGTGTCCTGGGTCCCCGAACGCAACCTGCACCTGACATTGAAGTTTCTCGGCGAGACCCCGCCCGGCCGGGTGAATGAGCTGGCCGGGCTCATGGCGGAAGCGGCGCGGGAGATCCCCCCCTTCGGACTGCGCGTCGAGCAGGCCGGCGGGTTCCCGACGCTTCGGGCACCAAGGGTTTTATGGGTCGGGATCCGGGAACCGCTTGAATTGGTCGGGAAGTTGCATGAGAATATGGAGAACGCGCTTTCCGAGGCGGGTTTTCCTCGCGACGAAAGGCCCTATCACCCGCATGTGACGGTGGGGCGCGTCAGGGGCAGGGTGGCGCCGAGCTGGGGGGAAGCGTACGCCGCTGCGGTTTCCCGGATGAGGATCGACACCGTATCGGTGAACTCGTACCGGCTGTACGAAAGCCGTCTCTCCCCGTCGGGGGCGAACTACTCGGTCCTGCGCGAGATTCCCTTCGGGGGGGGGGCGGACGGGACAGCACAGAGAGGAGCAGGAGGATGAGCCAGGATCCGAACCGGCGCAAGGCGCTCGACATGGCGCTTGCGGCGATCGAGAAGAGTTACGGGAAAGGCGCGATCATGCGGCTGGGAAGCGACGTCCAGACCAAGGACGTCCCCGCCATCTCGACGGGGGCGATATCGCTGGACATCGCGTTGGGGATCGGCGGTATCCCCAGGGGGCGCGTGACCGAGATCTTCGGGCCCGAGTCCTCCGGAAAAACCACGCTGGCCCTCCACATCATCGCCGAGGCCCAGA
>DOTC01000171.1:0-1110 GCA_003513855.1 Deltaproteobacteria bacterium
CGAGGAAGGTGGTGGAATCCCTCGCCTCCTCGCTTCTCAACAAGATCCTCCACGCCCCGATCGCCTCCCTCAAGAAGGACGCCGACGGCCGGAACCAGATGGAGCTCGTGGCCCTGGTCCGGGAGATCTTCGATCTTCCGGAGACGTCGGGCCGGACCGAGGACGGGGACTCCGCCGAAACCGGGGAGACCACGAGGGAATAGGACGCACGAACCAGGAGGAGCGGGGATTGGGAAAGGCGAAACCGGTGATCCGGCTCGGAAGCCGGGGCAGCAAGCTTGCCCTGTGGCAGGCCGAGTTCGTCCAGGTCGAAATCGAGAGGAAAACGGGAAGGAAGGTAGAGATCACGAGGATCAAAACGACCGGCGACATGATCCTCGACGTCCCGCTTTCCCGCGTCGGGGGAAAAGGCCTGTTCGTGAAGGAGATCGAGGAGGCGTTGCTTTCCGGGAAGATCGACCTCGCGGTCCACTCGATGAAGGACGTTCCCACCGACCTGCCCGACGGGCTCACGATTGTCGCCATCACGCGGCGCGAAGACCCTCGCGACGCCTTCCTTTCCGTGAAGTACCGGAGTTTCGGGGAACTCCCTCGCGGGGCGAAGCTGGGGACGAGCTCCCTGCGGAGGCAGACCCAGCTTCTCGGGATCCGGCCCGATCTTTCCGTCGAGAGTCTCCGCGGAAACCTCGACACCCGCATCCGGAAGATGGAGGAAGGCCGGTTCGACGCCATCATCCTCGCGGCGGCAGGTCTTCGGCGCCTGGGGTGGGAATCGAAGATCACCCAATACATCCCCGAGGAGATGTCGCTTCCCGCCATCGGGCAGGGAGCCCTGGGGATCGAGGTCCGCAGCGATGACCCGGATACCCGGGAGGCGGTCTCCTTCCTCAACGACCGGGAAACCGCTCTCGCGGTCCGCGCCGAGCGTGGGTTCCTGAAACGCCTCGAGGGGGGGTGCCAGGTCCCGATCGCTTCGCACGGCCGGGTGGAAGGGGACAGGATCACCCTGCAGGGGATGGTGGGGCGCCCCGACGGGTCCGAGGTCATCCGCGGCAGCGCGCAGGGAAGCGTCTCCGATCCCGAGGCGCTGGGCGTGGCGCTTGCCGAGCA
>DOTC01000171.1:1156-5652 GCA_003513855.1 Deltaproteobacteria bacterium
TTCTTCTTCGGGTGCGCGGCGGCGCGGGGAGTCCGGGCGATCCCGGCGGGAGTCCGGGTTGCCTCCGTGGGGCCCGGCACGACCCGGGAGATCGGGCGGCACGGTTCCCCGGTCCATCTCGAAGCGAAGAAACAGACCGCGGAAGGGCTGGTGGAGGCGCTGGCCGCGGAGGGGTTCCCGGGGAAGCGGTTTCTGTTTCCGCGCGCGAAGGAGGGTCGCGAGACGATTCCCGAGGAGATCGGCAGCAGGGGAGGGACGGTCGACGTCGTGACGGTCTACCGGAACGGCCTTCCTCCGGCGGACAGGAAGGCCGCCGGGGAGATCGGGGAGAGACCTCCCGACGTGTGCACCTTCGCGTCCCCGTCGGCGTTCCGCAACTTCTTTCTCCTGCTGGGGGAGGACCGCGCATCGTTCGTCCTCTCCCGGAGCCGGATCGCGGTGATCGGGGAAGTGACCGCGAGGACCGTCCGGGAAAGGAATGTTCCCGTGGACATCATGCCCGAAACGTTCACATTGGCCGGGATGCTGGAGGCGATCGAGGCGCACTTCGCCCTCCTCTCCCGCGGAGGTGAGACGTCATGACCTACCCCGAACACCGCCCCAGGAGGCTCCGCAGGAGCGAGGGGATCCGCCGGATGGTCCGGGAGACGAAGCTCTCGGTGGATGACCTGATCTATCCTCTCTTTGCCGCCGCGGGAAAGGGGATCCGGAAGGAGATCGCCTCGATGCCCGGCGTTTTCCAGTTGAGCGTGGAGAACCTCGTGAAGGAGGTCCGGGAGGTCGGGGACCTGGGGATTCCCGCGATCCTTCTCTTCGGCATCCCGGCCAGAAAGGATCCCGTGGGGTCGGACGCCTGTTCCGACAACGGGATCATCCAGACGGCCGTCCGGGCGATCAAGGACGCCGTCCCCGACATCCAGGTCATCACCGACGTCTGTTTCTGCGAGTACACCGACCACGGCCATTGCGGGATTCTCGCCCCGGACGGCGACGTGGACAACGACGCGACGCTGGATATCCTGGCCCGGAGCGCGGTGACGCACGCCCGCGCGGGGGCGGACGTGGTGGCCCCCTCCGACATGATGGACGGGCGGGTGGCGGCCATCCGCGGCGCGCTGGACGAGGAAGGGTACGCCGGGATCCCCATCCTGTCGTACGCTGCCAAGTATGCCAGCGGGTTCTACGGTCCCTTCCGGGACGCGGCGGAGAGCGCTCCGCAGTTCGGGGACCGCCGGTCGTACCAGATGGATCCTCCCAACGCGCGGGAGGCCCTCCGGGAGGTGGCCCTCGACATCCAGGAGGGGGCGGACATCGTCATGGTCAAGCCCGCCCTTGCCTACCTGGACNNTGGCGGCCTACAACGTCAGCGGGGAGTATTCGATCGTGAAGGCCGGGGAGAGGCTGGGGTGGGTCGACGGCGGCCGGGTGATGATGGAGATCCTGGTGTCGATCAAGCGTGCCGGGGCCGACCTGATCCTGACGTACGCCGCCAGGGAGGCGGCGAAGGCCCTGGCGGAGTGACCGGCATGGCGAAACCGGCGCACGCCCCCTACAAGGTCGTCGAGATCCCGAAGGTCTTCGACGAGGAGATCGAGGCGGAGCTCAACCGCTGGACCGCGGAAGGGTACCGGTTCGAATCGATCCACTTCGTGACACAGCCCGGGAACCGCAGGCCCACGATGGCGTTCCTTTTCTTTTCCCGGGCGACCGGGGAAGAAGGGGAGTAGGCATTGGCGTTTCGCTGGGAGGAGCAGAGGAGGTACTTTCGGGAGGCCCGCCGCGCCCGGTATTTCGCGCGGATCGCGGGGAAGGCGGCCGACGTCATCATCGCCATGTCCCTGTGGCACATTCCCGGCGCCGCGGGGGCGTTCGCCGCCCTGTTCTACATCCTGATGTGCGACGGGTTCCCCGGGAGACGCAGCGTGGGGAAGTCGCTGACGGGCCTCCAGGTCATCCGCGTCGACCGGGAGCCGATGGACCTCCAGTCCTCCTTCCTGCGGAATCTGACCGTGGCCTCGCCGTTCTTCCTCTACCTTGTGCCGTTCGTCGGCCCTTTTCTCGCCTTCACCGTCGGGCTGGTGGTCCTTCTCATCGAGACGTACCTCGGGTTCTACGACTCCGACGGCCGGCGGGCGGGGGACACGTTTGCCGAGACGCTGGTGGTGGAATCCGGACAGGCCGCAGATGACGTCCCTGTATCTGATTGACGGGCATAACGTTCTCTACCGCACCTTCTTCGGCCTGCCCCGGCTCTCGGCGCCGGACGGTACGCCGACCAACGTCGTGCTGGGGACCGCGAGAATCCTCCTGAAGATTCTCCGGGAGGAGAATCCCTCGGCCATCGCGGCCGTCTTCGATTCCCCCGAGCCCACTCCCCGGCACCTCCTCTTCCCCGAATACAAGGCGAACCGGCTCAAGGTCCCCGAGGAACTCCTCGCCCAGGTCCCGCTGGTCAAGGAAGTCATCGATGCCCTGGGAGTGCCGAGGATCGAGGAGCCCGGCGCGGAGGCGGACGACATCATCGGCACGCTGGCCCGGCTTGCCGAGGAGAAAGGGATGGAGGTCGTCATCATCTCCTCGGACAAGGACCTCTACCAGCTGGTGTCGAAGCATGTCCGCATCCGGGACGGGCTGAAGGAAAGAACGGTGGGGGAGGAGGAGGTCCGCGAGGCCTTCGGGGTAGGGCCCGGGCAGGTGGTGGAGTTGCTCGCCCTGTCGGGGGACCCCTCCGACAACATCCCCGGCGTCCCCGGCATCGGGGAAAAGACCGCCTCCGGACTGATCCGGGAGTTCGGGACGGTGGAGAACCTTCTCGCCAATACCGGCATGCTCAAGGGGAGGCAGAGGGAAACGATCGAGAAGAACGCGGAGATGGCCAGGGTTTGCCGGCAGCTGGCGGAAATCGACCGGAACGTACCCCTCCCGCAGGGGATCGAGGAGTGCAGGCCCCGCGGGATTCAGGCGGAGAAGGCGGCCGCGGTCTTCCGGAGGCTCGGATTCCGCAAGCTCCTCGAGGAACTGGATCTTGCGTCAACGGCGTTGCCCCTCTCCGGGGGTGCACCCCCCGCCCCGCGGGCAGTGGGAAAGGCCGGGACGGCCGGGGATCTGATCGCCGCGATCGGAGGGAAGATCCCTCCCCGTGCGGCCGTTGCCGCATCGGGGGATAAGGGGGAGAATGTCGCCGTCGCGGTGCCCGGCCGCGGGGTCTGGTCCCTGCCGGATCCGGCCGTCCCCGAGCTTGTCCGGCGGGTCGTCGAGGCCGGGGGGCTGGTCTTTCTATTCGATGCAAAGGATTTCCTGAGGCGGTTCGGAGACGTTTCCCCTCCCCCCGGAAGCCCGCCGCTTTTCGACCTGCAGGTAGCCGCCTACCTTCTCGCCCCGGACGAAGGCACTCCCACGCTGGCCAAGCTGCGGGACCGGTTCCTCCCCGGGCGCGGCGCGGCGGGGGAGGGGGAACTCGCAGCCCGGGCGGAGGCTATCGCCGTGCTGGGGGAGATCCTCGAGGGAAAGCTCGAGGAAGCCGGCCTGTCGGGGATCTTCCGGGAGGTCGACATGCCGCTGCTGCCGGTCCTTTTCCGGATGGAGGAGAAGGGAATCCGGATCGATTCCGGAATCTTCGGGAGGTTGTCGGAGGAGCTGGCCGAGGGGACCCAAAAGATCGAGGAACAGGTGGGGGCGATCGCGGGCGCGGAGTTCAACATCAACTCCCCCAAGCAGCTTTCGTTTCTCCTGTTCGAAAAGCTCGGCCTGCCGCCGGTCAAGAGAACGAAGACCGGCTACTCGACCGACGTGGACGTCCTGGAGCGGCTGAAGGGGGCGCATCCGATTCCCGGCCTGGTCCTCGAATACAGGACCCTCGCGAAGATACGGTCCACCTACGTCGACGTCCTCCCCGGGATGGTGGACCCGCGGGACGGCCGGATCCACACGACCTTCCACCAGACGCAGACGGCCACGGGCCGCCTCTCTTCCTCCGACCCGAACCTGCAGAACATCCCGGTGCGTGCCGATCTGGGCAGGAGGATCCGGTCGGGGTTCGTGGCGGAACCGGGGTGCCTCTTCATCGGCGCGGACTACTCCCAGGTGGAGTTGCGCCTTCTGGCCCACCTGTCGGGGGACGCCGAGCTCACGCGCAGATTTCGGGAAGGGGATGACATCCACGTCGCCACCGCGTGCGCCGTCTTCGGGGTGGCCCCCGACGGGGTCACGTCCGAGCTCCGCCGCCGGGCCAAGGTGATCAACTTCGGGATCCTTTACGGAATGAGCCCCTTCGGGCTTTCCCGGGAGCTCGGGATCGGTGGCAAGGAGGCAAAGCAGTACATCGACCAGTACTTCCGGCGCTACCCGGGCGTCCACCGATATGTCGAGGGGCTCAAGGAGCAGGCGAGAAGGGACGGGTGCGTCCACACCATCCTCGGCAGACGAAGGGTTCTCCGGGACATCAACTCCCAGAACAGGGTCCTTCGGGAGGCGGCCGAGAGGATGGCGATCAACAC
>DOTC01000188.1 GCA_003513855.1 Deltaproteobacteria bacterium
AGTTCGGCAAATGGTGCGAGGACAACCTGAGGTTCGAGTACGGGTTCGGGAAAGCGGAAGCATTACAGGGACTGAAGGTCCTCGACATCGGTTTGTGGAGGATGGGGCACAAGTTCGCCTCCTCTTGCCTCGCCGAGGCCGGGGCCGAGGTGATCTGCATCGAACCGCCCGGGGGGGACCCGATGAGGAAGCTGACCCCCTTCGGGAGAGAGGAATACATGCTGGCCGACAAGGAGACCGGGGAGAAATGCGGTCTCGACTTCATCGCCGAGATGGTGAACAAGCACTCGATCACGCTCGATATCGAGACCCCGGAGGGCCAGGATCTCTTCCGGAAGCTTGCCGTCCATGCGGACGTCATCGTCGAGGGACATCTTCCCGGCTACATGGACAATCTCGGCGTGGGGTACCGGCAGATCTCCCGGATCAACCCGAAGCTTGTCTACTGCTGGGTGGGCATCCGCGGATCGTGGGGTTCCTACAAGGACAGGGTCTCCAAGCACGGTCAATGGGAGCTCGATCCCTTCTCCCAGTGCACGAACCCCTTCGTCCACAGCAGCGGATTTCCCCAGGACCAGCTTCCCCGGGGGAAGGGGGGCGACCCCACACGGTCCGGAGTCTGGATCAACGACTACTGCGCCGGCGAGCAGGCGGCGGTCAACATCCTGGCCGCTCTGTACTGGCGAGACGAGCTGGGCGGGGAAGGGCAGTTCATCGAGGTCACCGGGGCCGAGTCGTATTTCGACATCCTCGATTTCGACATCAGCTGGTACGGCTTCAACGCCAGCATCAAGGCGAGGACCGGAGGATGGGACCCCAACCTGAACCAGTACGAGTGGAACCCGTGCAGGGACGGCTACATGATGATCGGCGGCCAGAGCGACCGGCTCTGGTACCGGATCGGCATGTGCATCGAGCGGGACTANNATGGATTACGAGATCGCCGCGGGGCCGGTGCTCTACACCGACGAGGTCGCGGAGTTTCCGCACTTCAAGTACCGCCCGTGGGTATCCACCTGCGAGACCGATTACGGCACGATCCTGTACGCCACGCCCCCGAACGCCTTCCAGATCAAGACCCCGCACCGGGTCAAGTGGCTGGGGAGGTCGCTGGGCAAGGACAACTACGAGATCTACCGGAGATGGCTCGGGATGGGGCCGACCAAAGTCGACGCGTTCAAGGAAAAGGGGGTGATCTAGATGGCGAAGGATCCGAGAGAGACAAGGATCGAGGATCTTCCTGGTCCCAAGAGCAAGGGAGAGCTCGAAGAGATGAAGATGCCGTACGAGGAGTACTGCCGAAAGGCCTTCGACCCCGGGAACGAATGGTCGAAGCCCGAGGCGCTCAAGGGGATCCGGTGGCTTTCCTGCACCATGTACATCTTCACACCCCACTCGGCGGCCAACCTGGCCGAGCTCGGGGCCGAGGTGATCAAGATCGAGATCCCGAGGATGGGGGACGCGATGCGCCACACCTCCCCGTTCAACGAGGCGTACCTGTATCCCCTCCACGACACGAGGCCGATGACCGGCACCGGCTTCGGTTTCACGAATGCGAACTCCAACGAGTTTTTCCTGAGCATGGACTACCACATTCCCGAGATGGTGGACGTCTTCTACCGGCTCGTCAAGATGAGCGACGGCCTCACGGAGCTCTACCGGCCCGGAACCCTCGACCGGTGGAAGATGAGCTACCGGTACCTCCAGGAGATCAACCCGAGGTTCATCTACGTGTGGGGCGGCGGCTTCGGGTACGGGCCGAAGGTCTTCGGCGGTTCGTATGACATCCTGGGCCAGGCCCACNNATGATCGAGTTCTCCCAGGTCCAGACTCCTACCCGGATTTCCGGGTATACCTTCCCGCTCTACGGCCGGTTCGGCATCGTCCGCCAGCGGTGGGGGAACTGGGATACCCAGCTCTGTGTGCACGGGATCATCCTGTGCGGCAAGTCCGACTTTCCCGATGCGGAGAACCCGCAGGACAAGCACGATGCCCGGTACGTGATGGTCTCCGCCTTCAACGACCCGGACTTCAAGGAGCTCTGCGACATCACGGGGCTGAAGGATCTCTACGGGAGGTACAAGGCGCACAAGGACCGGGTCGATGCAAGGCCCCAGGTCGAGATCTACACGGCCCTGGAGAAGTGGGCCGCGGACAAGAGCCGGTCGCAGGTCGTCAAGACCCTGACCGACGCCGGCATCCTGGCCGCACCCGTGATGAACGACCGGGAGGTCTACGAGTGCGAGCATTACCGGGAGAGGGGGACCATCCGGTGGCTGGACGATCCTCTCTACGGGGACATCCTGCTCCAGAGCGGCCACAGCGTGGGGATGATGAACAAGACCCCGAGGAGGACCAACTGGATCTGGAGGCCGGTGGGAGCCGACAACGTCAAGATCTACCGGGACATGCTCGGCATCCCGTTGAGCAAGATCGAGGAGTGGTACAACAAGGCGTATATCTAAAAGGAGGGATCCCCGTGGCGGATGTCATTTGGTGCAAGAAGGATGTCGGTGGAAAACCGTGCAACACGGTGAACTACCTGGATCCCTACTGCTTCTGGAACTGGGAGGGGAAGATCAACTGCGCGGAGTGCGGGACGGTCTACTACATCCACACGATCCAGGGGCACATGTACAGGGGACCGGACGAAAAGCAGGGAGAGAAGCCGGACCTGAGCCCCCTCTATGCGGACAAGCCGCTGGAAGGGTACAAGGGCTATTATCCCGGCATCAAGGGGAAGACGAGGCCGTATGAGTGCCTGCCCCGTCATATCTATCTGGGGAAGGCCGACATGGTCAAGTTCAGCATCCGGGGGAGACCCGTTCGCGGATGGCGCCCCCAGCCGCCGAGCGGAGGGCTGGCCGGTCAATTCCCCTATAAGTGGGACATCCAGAAGCTCTCCCCCGATGTATGGAAGGAGTACCAGGAGAAAAAGAAAAAGGGCGAAGTCAAGGATTGGTGAGAGAAAGGAGACGCATACATGGTCGATAAGCAGAAATTGTCGCCCGAAGAATACCTGGCCACGATTCTCGTCCCGGAGAAGGGCAAGGAGACGGGGCATGTCTGCTGGGATTGCAAGCACCTGAAGCCGGTCCTGAAAGGCTCCAAGTTCCCGCCCGCGGACCTCATCGGATGGTGCACGATGATCCACTGGCCCTTCTACTGGTGCGTCACGGACTTCAACGTGGTCAAGAAGTGCTTCGCGTTCGAGAAGGGAATCTATACGGAGAAAAAGTTCTGACATGGAAGCCGAGGTCCGGAAGGAACTGGAGACGCTCAAGGGGATGGTGCTCAACTGGAAGAAGGATTACCTCGGTTGGGCACCCCCCGACGGGGGAGGGGAATTCCTGGCTCGGGAGCTGGCCGAAGAGATCGGGACCCACGTCTTCCCCTACATCCGGAGGATGTACGAGTGCAACTACCTGACCCAGACCGAGGTGAACGAGTTTCTGGAAGGATGTTACCGCCAGGTCGAAGACCTCCATGACACGTTGGCGGAAATGGGGGCCATAAAGCGGAACGCAGAAGGAGGATAGACATGCCTGAGAAATGCCGTGTGGGCGTCTGCGGGTTCGACCCCATGCTGGTGAGAGGATATCTCAAGACGGGGGAGCGGGCCCTGTGGTGGCACCTGTCGGATGAACTGTACGAGGAAAACGACGTGAAGCCGAACACGCCGGTTTCGGGCAAGATCCTCGCGGTCTACGACGGCGAGGGGAAAAAGACCGGCTCCCCGAACGACGCCTTCAACTGGAAGACGTCCAAGGAGTCGGGCCTGGCCGTCCTGCTGCCGCCGGATGTGATCAGCAAATACAAGCTCACGGAATTCCATTTCCTGGAACTTCTCGTGGATAAGATCGGCGACAAGGCGGTCTATCCGGGGAAGGAGCAGATGAGCTTGAAATGGTGGCCAGAGGAGAAAATGAAGCTCGATTACAAGGTGGGCTATATCGAGTAGCGCTCGAGTGTTCCGCATGGTCCATCCCCCTCTCTTGGGAGGCCGGGCGCCAGGCGAGGGGGATTTCCATGGTTCGTCGCGCGACTTCCTTCGCGCAAAGGGGTTGCCCATGACGACGAATGAACAGTACGGGCAGGAGTGGCAGTCGAATCATCCGGGGTGGCTTCCCGTATCGACCTTTCTCGACACGAGGGAGCCTCTCTTCGAAACGATCCTCCTGCTGCCGGGATACGAATTGTCCTCGAATATCTACGCGATCACCGGGGACGGTCTCACCATCGTGGACGCGGGGAACGATTACACGGCGTTCGTGGATCTGTTCAAGCTCCGGAACAGCCCCGAGGCCATCCGGAAAATCATACTGACCCACGGCCACCGGGACCACGCGATGGGAGTGTTCGAGTTGCTGCGGTCGTATCCCGAGGTCGTCAAAAACGGGGGAATGGAGCTCATCCTCCACGAGGCGGGTCCCGATGAGCTAAAGCGCACGGCGAGGAAACTGGGATCCCGCATCACGGAGGTCCGGGGCGGAGAGACCCTTCGGATCGGCGATCGGGACTGGGAGGTAATCCACACCCCGGGCCACACCATCGACGGGATATGCATCTATCACCGCCGGAGCAGAACCGTCTTCTCCGGAGATACGGTTTTGCTCCACGCCATGTCCGAGCCGGACGAACACGCCGGAGGAAGGATGGACCACTACCTGTTCGGAATGAGGACGCTGCTCGGAAAGGAGATCGAACACGTTCTTCCAGGACATGGGCTGCCCGTCCTCTCGTCGGGCAGGAAGGTCATCGAGGAGACATACGAAGGCCTGATGATGAAGGTGATCGGTGCGGACGCAAAAGAGAAAATCCGGTGGATCGACGGAGCGACGGCGCTTGCGCAGAAGGGGTGCCTGGAAGAGGCCGTCTATTGCTGCGACAAGGAGCTCTCTCTAGATCCGGAAAGCTCCAGGGTTCTCCAGCTGAAGACAGTCTGTCTCAACGATCTCGGGCGGTTCCACGAGGCGCTCGAATCCCTCGGCAGGCTGGAAGGACTCGGCTCACCGGAACGGGGTGATCTTTTCGCGTCGATCGGGAAGGGGTATGCGCTGATGGGACTCGGCAGGTACGAGGAAAGCGTCAAATATTTCGACGAGGCGCTTACGGTGAGCCCCGGCACGAAGGACGCGTTGATCTACAAGGGGATGGCACTCTATCTGGCCGGGGACTACGATGCGGCGATGGAGATCGAGTTTTTCCGAAAAGA
>DOTC01000088.1 GCA_003513855.1 Deltaproteobacteria bacterium
ACGTACTTGGGCTCGGGCATCTGCTCGTACAGGCGGATCAGCCGCTCCGCCATCTTGTGCGTGACGGTCCCCGCGACGATCATCAGGTCCGACTGCCTGGGGGTCGCCCGGAAGACGGCGCCGAACCGGTCGAGGTCGTACCGCGAGGCACCGGTCTGCATCAGCTCGATGCCGCAGCAGGCCGTCGCGAACAGAAGGTACCAGAGCGAGGACCTCCGGCACCAGTTGATGAACTTGTCGGCATTGCCCACCATGACATGCGCTTCGGGGCCGAGGGACCCCGGGCCCGCCGCGGATCCCGGACCGCTCTGTGCAGGATCCTGGCTCATTTCCCTTCCTTCGCGGCAGGAGGTTCCTGGAGGGTGCGCACCCAGTCGAGGTCCCCCTCCTTCCAAAGGTAGGCCAGGCCCGCGAGCAGGATGACGATGAAGATGAACGCCTCCACGAACGCCAGGAGGCCCAGCCGCTTGAAGACGACGGCCCACGGGTAGAGGAGCGCCACCTCCACGTCGAAGATGATGAAGATCAGGGCCACCACGTAGAAGCGGATGTTGAACTGCACCCACGAGGAGCCGAACGGGACCTCCCCGCACTCGTACGTGGACAGCTTGACCGGCGTGGGGTTCCGGGGCTGGATCAGCCGGGAGATCCCCAGCATGAGGGCCACGGTCACCGCTCCCAGCAGGATAAACACCAGAACCGTTGCGTAATCAGCGAGCATCCCTGGCACACCGCCGAAAATGTTCTATTCTAAGCAGAACCCCTCCGCAATGACGAGAAGGGGCGGGCAGTTCGCCTCGTTGCGTGGATACAGTATATCTATAACGACCATTAACATTACTCGACCGCCCGACCAAGTCAACCGAAAAAATCACACCTTCCCCGCAACATCATCGGAATCGGTTGCTTACGGCAGGGCGTTCGAGCCCCCTCATGGGTATAATGGAAAGAATGGGAACCGGCCACCGGATACACGCGCCCGACCTTCTCGTTCCTGCGGGCAGCCTCGCCGCGGTGGGCTCGGCCCTGTCCGCGGGGGCCGATGCCGTCTACGTCGGCTGCCGGGGGTGGAGCCGTGACGGGGAGCGCGTGGCGCTTTCGCCCGGGCAGATCCGGCTGGCTGCCGCGATGTGCCGGGAGAAGGGGGCGGCGCTGCACGCGGCGCTCAATACCGTACCGGCCGCAGGGGAGGTATCCTCTTTCCTTTCCACGGTCGCGCAGCTTGCGGAAGACGGGGTCCTGGCGGTGATCCTGTCCGACCCCGGGGCGATCTCCCTCGTGCGACGGGAACTGCCATCCTTGCGGATCACGGCGTCCGTGGGGCTCTCCACGCTCAATCCCCCCGAGGCGAGGTTCTACCGGGACCTGGGGGCGGACGCGGTCGTTCTGCCGACCGCCATTGCCCCCGGGGAGATCCCCGCAATCAAGACGGAAAGCGGCCTCCGGGTGGAGGTTTTCGTTCACTGCCGGCCGGAAATCCTCCTCCAGGGGAAGTGCGCGCTGCCCGGGTACGCCCGGGAGGGTCAGGCAGTGGCCGGGCGCCCCCACGCGGAGGGAGCAGGGACGCTGTCCTCCGCGAAGCGGACCGGCCGGTGTCATCTCGTGTGCCGGGCGATCCCCCTCTCCCGGGACCTCCACTCCATCGAGGGGGAGCTCGCGTCGTGGATCGCCGCCGGCGTGGATGTCTTCAAGATGCAGGGCAGGGATCTTTCGCCCCCCCGCCTGTTCGAACTGGCCTCCCGGATCCGCGGAAAGCTCGACGCGGCCGTCGCCGCGATCGCAAGAACAAATCCCGCCTGATCATCTTTGGGGCTGCACCGGCTCCGAAGATCCGGAACCTTGTCCGGTGGGACCCGGGGCGATGCGGGGGGTTCCACGAAGCGGCCTGTGGAGCGAGAACCCTGATCCGGCGAGCGGAACCGGCAGCNNCCGCGAGCCAGGGTCCTCCGGTTACAGGGGGCGAACCTTCGGGGCCGGCCCCTTCGTCCGCAACCGGGGGCCTAGCCGGTCAGCGCTTTCCTGAGGTCCTTCGGGATGGGGATCGGCCGCCAGGAGGCGTCGATGGAGCGGCAGGAGATCTTCCCCTCCGCAGCGAGGATGTCCTTCCCCTCCACGGTACGGAAGAGGGAGAACCCGAAGGTCGCCCCCTTCTCCTCGACCCGGTTGATCCGGGTACGCAGGGTCAGCAGGTCGTCGAAACGGACGGGGGACCGGTACCGGCACTGCGTGGCGATCACGGGNNCGCGACCGGAGGAGCTCGTCCATCCCCCGCTTGAAGTAGTCGAGGATGGCGGCGAAGTACGCCACGCCGTACGGGTCGGTCTCCCCGAACCGGACCCGGATTTCGATGGTGTGGGAAGCGGTGGCCATCGTCCCCCCCGGCATCGCACCGTTTCCGGCATTCATACCATAAAATGCGTGTCCCGTAGATGGAGAAAAGGATAGAGTAACCGGATGCGGCGCGTATCGCTTTCCAGAACGACCGGGGGGAGCCTTGTCATCCTGGCCGTCCTCGGAACGATCGCCCTTCTCTACATCGCCGCATCCGTGTTCATCACCGTTCTCTCCTCGATCCTGATCGCCCTGGCGCTGGAGCCGTTCGTCCAGTTCGTCGACCGGAAGGCAAAGACCGGCAGGAGAGCTTCCAGCATGGTGGTGGGGTTTCTGGCGATCATCCTTCTCTACGGACTCCTCTACCTCGTCTACCGGAACGCGCAGCAGCTGTTCTCCGACCTGCCCCTCCTGATCGAGCAGATCCGGAACGCCCCGCTGGTGCAGGACATCATCGACCGGATCTATCAGGTCACGGAGACCCTGAGCGAAGCGGGGAGGAGCATCACCCCGCCGCCCGGGTCGGCCGCCGAAACGGGGACGGAGGTCGTGCTCCGGGGAGGAAACTCCTGGCCCGACGTCGTCTTCCACGGCCTCGGGTCGGTGAGCACGATCGTGTTCTCTCTCTCCTTCATCCCCTTCCTGGTCTACTTCATCCTCGCGGAGAAGGAGCCGCTCTCCCGGAAAACGCGCGAGCTGTTCCCCGCGGAGCAGCAGGAGATCGCCCGTTCGATCATCCACGACATCGAGCGGATGATGCAGCGGTTTCTCATCGGCAACGCGATCGTCGCGGGGATCCTGAGCGTGGTCACTACCTTCCTCTTTCTCGTGGTGGGGCTGCCCTACTGGGTCGCGCTCGGGATCCTGAGCGGGATCCTCTCCACGATCCCGTACCTGGGCCTCCCGCTCGCCCTCCTGCCCGCGCTGGTCGTGGGACTGGTCACCTTCGAAAGCGGATTGCCCATCCTCGTGATCGTCATCGGCGTGTCCCTGCTCCACCTGGTGGCCATCAACTATCTGATCCCGAAGCTCGTGGGGAGGGGAGTCCGGCTGAACGCGGTCGCGGCGACGGTGTCGATCATGTTCTTCGGGTGGATGTGGGGGGGGATGGGGCTCGTCCTGGGGATTCCGATCGTCGCCGTCACGAAATGCATCCTCGAGAACATTCCGGCCACGCAGCATCTCGGGCTGTGGCTCGGGGAGTAACAAAGGGAATAGGCCCGGCGGCCTCAACAGCCGCCGGGCCTTTCCGCTTCCCCGCCCCGGGGAACGCCCGCTCTCCCCGGTCCTGCGCCTGCGTCC
>DOTC01000093.1:0-739 GCA_003513855.1 Deltaproteobacteria bacterium
CTGCTGGGCGAGGCCGATCTTTCCAGGGTCCTCACACGCGGCGGGGCGCGGGCCGGCGACCGCATCTTCGTCACGGGAAACGTGGGGGCATCCGGCGCGGGCTTCCAGGTGCTTTTGGCGTTCGGGAAACGGTTTCCGGCGAGGTACAAGGGTCTGGTGGAACGGCACCTGTCGCCGACGCCCCGTGTCGATCTGGGGCGGCGGATCGCGCACGCGGGGATCGCCACCGCCATGATCGACCTGAGCGACGGGGTGGCCGGGGATCTGTACCACGTCTGCACCCGAAGCGGGGTGGGAGCGGAGATCCATGAAGACCGGTTGCCGCTTCCGGAACGGATCGGGGAGATCGCGGAAACATCAGGCAGATCGGTGATCGACCTTGCCCTGCACAGCGGCGAGGATTACGAGCTGCTCTTTACCGTCCCGCCGCGCATGCCGGCGGAAACCGTGCAATCCATTTCCGGGGAGTCGGGGGTTCCGGTCACGGAGATCGGAACCATCGTGGGACGGGACGACGGCTACAGCCTGGTCGATGCCCGGGGGAACAGGAGCCCGCTCAAGCCGGCCGGCTGGGACCATTTCCGGAGGACAGAAAACGAGCGGGAGGTAGGACGATCATGAAAAAGGCGCTGACCATAGCCGGCTCCGACAGCGGGGGCGGCGCCGGCATCCAGGCGGACCTGAAGACGTTCATGGCCTTCGGCGTCCACGGGATGTCGGCCATCACCGCGCTCACCGC
>DOTC01000093.1:751-2661 GCA_003513855.1 Deltaproteobacteria bacterium
GCCACGGTCATCACCCCCAACATTTTCGAGGCCGAAGCGCTTCTTTCGCGCAGGATCGAAGACCTGGACGGCATGAAGGAGGCGGCGCGCGACCTGAAAACGATCGGGTGCCGGTGGGTGGTGGTGAAAGGCGGGCACCTGAAGATCGAATCCCAGGCGATCGACGTCCTCTACGACGGGAAGGAGTTCCTTCTCTTGAAATCCCCTTGGTGGGAGTCCAGGAACACCCACGGGACCGGGTGCACCTTCGCCTCCGCCGTCGCCGCCGGGCTGGCCAAGGGACTGGCGCCGCCTGCCGCCGTCCAGCGGGCCAAGGAGTATATCACCGAGGCCATCAAGGGAGGGCTTCCGATCGGAAGCGGTCACGGCCCCACCAACCATCTGACCGGCGTCCAGAGCCGATGGTGACGGGTCCCCGGGCATGCGGTCCGAAAAAGAACAGGGACGGGGAACGGCGATGACGAGGGTTCTGCCCTGGGAAAGCCGGGTCGCGATTGTTTTCCTGTTGTTTGCCTTCGTCTTCACCCCGGACGCCAAAGCGGAAGCTGTGTAGTTCCCGCCTCGACCGCCCTTTTTGGCATCATAACGCCAATGTGTCAACATATGGTCAAAACGCCAATCCCCCCGATTGGCTGCCGGGAAAAACAGCGCCCGACAGAAAAGTCTATATAAATAAATTTGTTTAGATGCAGGTGGTTGAAAGGCTATGGGGGCACGTCTGTCCTCTGGCACGCTCCTTGATATATACGCAGTTAAAAAAGATAGCGTTGAGTATGGGGGAAAGATGTCGGTGGCCATGGGACGGGAAGGCAAGGAGGGCGTCATGGAAGCGGTCATGGAAAAGGAAGGGTTGAGAGACCGTATTTGCAGGGCGATGAAGCCCATCTGCAACTGTTTTTCGGTTGCCGCCAGGCAGGCCAGGGAGGCCGAGATTGACTTTCCTTCAAGCAGGCGTTTCCGTCAGATGTTTGCATCCGAGGAAGGATCTGTTGCTCTCCCGCAGGATGAGGGTGCCGGTGCAAATGAAGTGATGGCACGGACCAAGATTGGGGTGAGGGCCTTCCTGGACTGCCTGGGCGATGTCAAACAACAGGTCGAGCAGAGCAGAACCGATGCCGAAAAACGGATGTCCTACCGGAGATTGCCGGAATGAGGAGGGCCCCCGGACCAAAGGGATGACGCTGCACCCGTACAGCACATGAGCGCCGGGGGGCGTTCCGCCCCCCCTAGCTCTTGGTGATTCCCAGTCTTCTCATCCGCGCGGTGAAGGTGGACCTCTTGACGTCGGCCTTACGGGCCGCGGCGGCGATATTCCATTTCGTCCCTTCCAGAAGCGAGAAGATGTAGTCCCGTTCCAGTCCCTCCCAGGAGTATGCCGAGAGCGGAGCAGCATGTCTCCTCTCCCCGGGGCCGGGGGAAACCAGGTCCGGGCGGCTTTCCGGGACCCCGTGCGGAGACCGGTCGAAGAGCGTGGGCAGGTCGGAGAGGAGGATGGTGTCACCGCGCGCCACGGTGAGAAGGTACTTGACCATGTTCTCCATCTCGCGGATGTTGCCGGGCCAGTGGTACATCATCAGCCTTTCCATCGCCTCGGGTGCCATACTCCGGGCTCTTCTCCCGGTAACTTTGGCGAAGTGCCGCAGAAAATGGTTGACCAGCATAGGGATGTCGTCCTTCCTCTCCCGCAGGGGCGGCATCACCAGGGGCAGGACGTTGAGACGGAAATAGAGGTCCTCACGGAACTGGCCCATCTCGATGCTTCTGGTCAGGTTCCTGTTTGTAGCAGAGATGATGCGCATGTCCACTTTCTGGTACTCGCTGCTCCCCAGCGGTTTGACCTCGTTGCTCTGCAGGACGCTGAGGATCTTGGTCTGCAGGCCGAGGGGCATGTCCCCGATCTCGTCCAGGAA
>DOTC01000181.1 GCA_003513855.1 Deltaproteobacteria bacterium
GCGGGAGATGCTCTCCCCGCCCGGGGGGTCCGCCGCCGGCGTCTCCGGGATTCGCCGGATGGCCGGGGAGATCGCCCGCTGGCCCGGGATGACGAAGGAGTGGTCTTTCGCGGCCCGGTTCGGGTACCAGGTCATCGAGAAGCGGGGCACCGGCGGAGGCTTCTTCCGGAGGATGTACGCCCGCTACCTGGAGGAGGCCTCGTCCCATTACCCCCCCCTGGCCGCGGCCGGTCTTCCCGCGAAGGTGGGCGTCGTCGCCGACGGCTGGACGGAGATNNGCGGGCGAAGGTCGCGAGCGTAGCTGAGAGGAAGCCCCCCGCGAGCACCTGGCACCGGGAGGGGAAACGGATCCCGGGATCGGACCGGACCATGACCGCAATTTTGGGACGCGACACTTGGCCGGCTCTACTCCCGGTGCTTGAGGTGCCGGCGGACGTACCAGACGATCGCGGCCACGATCACCGCCCCGATCAGCAGGTCGAACTTGTGGAAGTATTCCCTCAGGGTCGGCCACTTTTCCCCCATGACCATCCCGACGTACGCAAGCCCCAGGCACCAGGGAAGGGAACCGGCGAACGTGTAGAGGATGAACCGCTTCATCTCCATCCGGGCGACCCCCGCGGGGAAGGCGATGAAGGTGCGGATGACCGGGAGGAGGCGGGCGAAGAAGACGGTCGCCTCGCCGTGCCGCTCGAACCACCGGTCCGCCATGTCCAGGTCGTGCCGGGACATGAGGATGTACTTCCCGTACTTCTCGATGAGGGGNNCCGGAGAACGGCATGATCACCTCGGAGGGGAGGGGGATGCACGCCGATTCGATCGCCATCAGAAGGACGATGCCCGGCAGCCCCATCGTCGAGATCACGGAGATGACGAACGAGGCGAGAAACTCGAGGATCCTGGTCACCATGGCATCGGGTCCCTTCTATCCCACCGTGATGTACGGAGGTCCGAAGCGAAGCGTCGGCTGGGCGTCGCCCACGGGAACTCCCTGTCCCTCTTTCCCGCAGGTCCCCAGGCCAAAACCCAGGTCGGACCCGACCATGTCGATCATCGAAAGGGCCTCGGGGCCGTTCCCGGTGATGGTGGCGCCGCGCACCGGCTCGCCCGGACGGCCGTTCTCGATCCGGTACCCCTCGGCCACCTCGAACATGAAGTCGCCGGTCACGGTGTTCACCTGCCCCCCCCCCATCTTCCGCACGAGAAGCCCCCGGTCCACCGAGCGCACGATATCCTCCGGCGGCGTCTTCCCCGGAAGGATGATCGTGTTCGTCATCCGGGGCACCGGTTTGTGCCGGTACGACTCCCGCCTCCCGTTCCCGGTCGAACGGCCTCCGTCCCTGATAGCATGGAGACGGTCGTAAAGGAACCCTTTCAGGACGCCGTCCGACACGAGGACGGTCCGCTGCGCCGCGGTCCCCTCGTCGTCGGCGCCGAACGATCCCCGCTTCCCCGGCACCGTGGCGTCGTCGACGATCGAGACGAGTGTGCTGGCCACCTGCGTTCCGAGCGAGTCCCGGTAGACCGACATGCCCCGCCGCGCGAGGTCCGCCTCCAGTCCGTGCCCGATCGCCTCGTGGACCATCGTTCCCCCCGCCTCGGAGGAGAGCACGACCGGCATCCGTCCTCCCCCGATGCGCCCCGCGGTGAGGGCACGGACCGCCCTTCCCGCGGCTTTTCTCGCGAGTTCCTCCGGGAGGACCTCCTCCAGGAACTCCCATCCGCACGTCCCGCCGCCGCTCTCGTACCCCATGGTGAGGCCGGATCCGTCCCCGGCCACGCACTGGACGGTGAGGAGGGTGAAGGTCTGGGCGTCCGAGGCGAAGACCCCCGGGTGCGCCGCGACCTCGATCCGCCGTTCCGCCTCGCCGTAGGTCGCCCGGACCTGGCGGATCTCCCGGGACAGCCCGCGGGCGATCCGGTCCATGTCGGTGACGAGTGCGACCTTCTCCCGGACCTCCCGGGATTCCGGGGGGATTCGGACGTCGGACGGCCTGCGGGCGGAGCTCGGGGTGGCGGGGAGGACCGCCGGAACGCCTCCGCCGTCCGCGTACCGAGAGAGGTCGCGCGCGAGGGAGAGAACGGCCCGTCCGTCGCACTCGTTGGTGAAGGCATAGAAGGTCTTCCCCCGGAAGATGAGACGGATCCCGATCCCTGCATCGGTCCCCGACACGACCCGTTCGACCTTCCCGTCCTCCCGCTGGACCGAAAGCGATGTCACCTCTTCGTGGAAGAGCTCCCCGTACTCTCCCCCGCGGGACAGAAGCGCGGACAGGATCGGTTCCACGTGAACCGTCGAAAGCATCGGACCTCCGGGGCGGCGGGTTCCCCGCGTTTTGTGTATACTGATTCTACCAAGTGTACCCGAGGGAGGAGATGAAAGCGAAAATCCTGGCCGTGACCGTGGCGGCCGTTTTGCTGACTGCCCATGACGGAGGGGCGTTCCACGGAAACGCGACGGCGGTCGGCGCCCGCCTGCAGGGACGCGCGTACTCCGAGTTCCTCTCCGGCTATATGCATTACCGGGCGGGAGACCTCGACGCCGCCCTCGATTCGTACCGCAAGGCCCTCCGGTACCAGGAGAACGAGCCGGCGATCCTCTACGAGACGGCGAACGTCCTGGTCAAGAAGGGGAAGTTCGAGGAAGCGAGGGAGGTCCTGGAGAAGGTCCTTGCCGTCGACGACACCCACGCGCGTTCCCGCTATCTCCTGGCGGGAATCCTCGCCACGACGGGCGACAAGGAAGGGGCGATATCCCTGTATTCCCGGGTGCTGTCCGACGACCCGGACAGCGAGGAGGCGTATGTCCACCTTTCCACGCTCTACGCCGAGAGGGGGGAGTTCGCCCGGGCGGAGGAAACCCTGGACATCCTGGTCGGGAAACGGCCGGATTCCTTCCTCGCCTACTATTACCGGGGCAGGCTCCGGGCCATCCAGAAGAAGTTCGAACCCGCGCTCTCCGACTTCGACCGTTCGCTCTCGATCCACCCGGCGTTCGCCGGCGCCCTCCTCGACTCCGGGGGGGTTCTCGAACTGATGGGGCGCAATGCCGAGGCGGAGGAGAGGTACAGGAAGGCGCTTGCGCTCGACCCGGACGACCCGGCCATCCGGGAGCGTCTCGGGCGGGTCCTCATCCTGGAGAAGAAGATCGACATGGCGGTCGACCAGTACGAGGAGCTGAAGAAGTTTTCCGAGGGGAACCTGGATTTCCGGGCGAAGCTCGGGCTCCTCTATCTCGACCGCGAACGGTACGACGACGCGATCACCGAGTTTCTCTTCGTTCTTGCGGCCCAGCCGCAGAACAGCCAGGTGCGGTTCTTCCTGGGGACCGCCTACGAGGCGAAGGGCCTGCCCCGGGAAGCCGAGAGGGAATTCCGGGCGATCCCGGAGTCGTCGCCGGTCTACCGGGACGCGATGCTTCACGTCGCGATGTCCCTCGGACGCCGGGACCGGGTCGACGAGGCGATCGTGGTCACCGCGAGCCTGCGGGAGAAGTTCCCGGATGACGTCCCGCTGCTGATCTTCCTGGGNNTTCTCCCTCGGGGTGGTCTACGACAAGCTGGGGAACCTCGACATGCTCATCTCGTCCATGGAGAAGGCGATCGAGCTCGATGCCGGGCACGCGACGGCCATGAACTATCTCGGGTACACCTACGCGGACCGGAACATGCGCCTCGCGGAGGCCGAATCCCTCATCCTCCGGGCTCTTTCGATCCGCCCCGATGACGGGTACTTCATCGACAGCCTCGCCTGGGTGTATTACCGGAAGGGCGACTACCCGCGCGCGGAGGCCGAACTGCGGCGCGCGCTCTCGTTCATCCCCGACGACCCCGTCATCCTCGAGCACATGGGGGACGTCCTGTCCGTGGGGGGGAAGAGGGAGGAGGCCGCGGTCTTCTTCGAAAAGGCGATATCCCAAGGGCACGAGAAGCCGGAGGAGATCCGGGGCAAGCTGAACCAGATCCAGAAGGCGGGCTCCACGGCGCAGTGAAGGTGGAGGGTTCCTCTCCGAGGAGACTCCCGGAGGCCCCGGCGGGGCGGGGCGCGAGGGCGAGCCGTGCGGCGCTCGCCCTGGTCCTGGGGGCGGTCCTGCTGGCGGTCGGCTGCGCCCCGGCGCGGCAGCGTCTGGTCGGAGAGGAAGCCCGGACGGCGACCGTGTTCTTCCTCTCCGCGGCGGACGTCTCCTTTCCCGTCCGGGCGTCGTTTTCGGGGATCGCCGAGTTCTCCGGGCGGACCGTCCCTTTCATCGCCGGCCTGAACTCCCGGACCGCGTCCGAAGAGACCCTGGGGTTCTACGACCCCATGGGGCGAGCGGTCCTGTTCCTCGATAACGACGGGAGAAGCGTGTCGGTCATCCGCGGTCCCGCCGCGGAGGAGTTCCCGCCAAGGGACGCACGCTCTCTGGATGCGGGGCCGGTGTCGCTCGGGCGCATCCTTTCGGGCGCCCCCGGGTACCCCGTCTCCGGCGGAGAGGCCGAAAGGGGAGCGGACGGGGAATGGGTCCTCGCGGGGAAGGGGCAGACGCTTTTTTCCGACCCGTCGCGGCGCCTGATCTCCCGCGCGGAGTATGATATTTCTGGAAAGCACGTCACCGTGACGTACCCGGGCAGGGATTCCCCCGGGCCGCCCCGGACCGTGGAGGTCGAGGTGATGGGGAACAGGATCGTGCTCCGGAGGGACGCGGAATGAAGATCGCGCGGATGGCAGCCGTTGCCCTCGTGTTGGCCCTTGTCGCCGGGTGCTCGAAGGAGAAGGCGGATCCCCGGGGCGTGGGTGCCGCGGGAGCCCCGGCCGTCGGGGATGCCCTCGTCGACGGGAGCATCGGAGACGTCAGCGGGTTCCTCACGGCGGTGACCAGCGACTCCGCCTCCCACGGGGCGGCGAACTACGTCTTCAACGGCCTCGTGCGGTACGACAAGGACCTCAAGCTCGAGGGGGAGCTGGCGGAGTCCTGGGAGGTCACGCCCGACGGGAAACGGATCACCTTCCACCTGCGGAAAGGGGTGCGGTGGCACGACGGAGAGCCGTTCACGTCGGACGACGTCCTCTTCACCTACCGGAGGCTGATCGACCCGAACACGCCGACCGCGTACGCGGAGGACTTCCGGCAGGTGACGCGGGCCAGCAACCCGGACCCGCACACCTTCGTCGTCGAGTACGGGAAGCCGTTCGCCCCCGCACTTGCCTCGTGGGGGATGCACATCCTCCCGAAGCACCTGCTCGAGAAGGTCCCCGACATCTCCCGCAGCGCCCTGAACAAGAAGCCGGTGGGGACGGGGCCGTTCCGGTTCGTGGAGTGGAAGACCGGGGAGAAGACGGTCTTCGAGGCAAACCCGGACTACTTCGAGGGGAGACCGTACCTCTCCCGCGTCATCACCCGCGTCATCCCGGATCCGGCCACCATGTTCCTGGAGCTGAAATCGGGCGGGATCGACATGATGGGGCTTACCCCCCTCCAGTACACGCGGCAGACCGAAACGGAGGAGTTCCGGAAGTCGTTCAACAAGTACCGGTACCTCTCCTTCGGCTACACCTATCTGGGCTTCCGGCTGTCCCACCCCTTCTTCTCGGACAGGCGGGTCCGCCAGGCGTTTGCCCACGCGATCAACAAGAAGGACATCATCGACGGCGTCCTCTTCGGGTTCGGGCAGGAGGCCACGGGGCCCTACAAGCCGGGGACCTGGGTGCACAACCCCGACGTGAGGAGATACCCCTTCGACCCCGAAAAGGCGAAGGCGCTCCTCGCGGAGGCGGGGTGGACGGACGCGGACGGCGACGGCGTCCTGGAGAAGGAGGGAAGGACGTTCTCGTTCACGGTCCTGACCAACGCCGGGAACGAAAGCCGGGCGAAGACGGCCGCGATCCTCCAGCAGAACCTTGCCGCCGTCGGCGTCCGGATGGAGATCCGGACGCTGGAATGGGCCGCGTTCATCAACGAGTTCGTCGACAAGCGGAAGTTCGACGCGGTGATCCTCGGCTGGAGCATCACCCAGGACCCCGACCANNGCCTACTTCCGCATCCAGGAGATCCTGGCGGAGGAGCAGCCCTACGTCTTTCTCTACTACCCGGATGCGCTTCCCGTCGTGCACAAGCGCATTCACGGGATCGAACCGGCCCCCGCGGGGATCTCCTACAACTTCATCAAGTGGTACGTGCCCAAGGCCCAGCAGAGGTACACCACCTTCCAGAAATAGGGGACGGATGCTCCGCTATATCGCCCGCCGTCTGCTGCTCACGGTCCCGCTTCTGATCGGGATCAGCCTGATCTCCTTCCTCGTCATTCACGCGGCCCCCGGCGGGCCGGTGGAGATGGCCACGGACCTGAATCCCAAGGTCACGGCGGAGGCGAGGGCGAGGCTCCGCGCCTATTACGGCCTGGACCAGCCGGTCCACGTCCAGTACGCGCAGTGGCTCGGGCGCATGGCCACCCTCGATTTCGGGCAGAGCTTCTCCCGGGACGGGAGGCAGGTCTCCGAGAAGATCGGCGAACGGATCCCGGTGACGCTGTCGATCAACGTCCTGTCGATGCTCCTCATCTTCCTGGTCGCGGTTCCCATCGGCATCTACTCCGCGGTGCGGAAGGACTCGTGGTTCGACAGGATCTCCACCGTGGCGGTGTTCACGGGGTTCGCCGTGCCCACGTTCTGGCTGGCCCTGCTGCTCATGATCCTGTTCGGCGTGAAGCTGGGGTGGCTTCCCATCTCGGGACTCGTCTCGCTGGAGTACGACTCCCTCGGCCTGGCGGGGAAGGTCTGGGACCGGACGAGCCACCTCCTCCTGCCGGTGTTCGTGTCGGCCTTCGGGGGGCTGGCCGGGTTCTCCCGCTACATGCGGGCGAACATGCTGGAGGTGATCCGGCAGGACTACATCGCCACAGCCCGGGCGAAGGGGCTCCCGGAGCGGAAGGTCGTGTTCCGCCACGCGATGCGCAATGCCCTGCTTCCCTTCATCACCATCCTGGGGCTGTCCGTGCCGGGTCTTCTCGGAGGGTCGGTCATCTTCGAGTCGATCTTCGCCATCCCGGGGCTCGGGCAGCTCTTCTACCAGGGCGTGATGTCCCGTGACTACCCGCTGATCATGGGGGCGCTTGTGATCGGGGCCTTCCTGACCCTGATCGGCAACATGCTGGCCGACGTCGGGTACGCCCTGGCCGACCCCCGGATCCGGACGGAGTGACGCGATGGCGGCAGGGTCGACCTCCATGTTCCGGGATTTCCTCCGGCGGCTCCTCAAGAACCGGCTGGCGGTGGCGGGGGCGGTCGTCGTTTCCTTCCTGTTCGTCGTTGCTGCGTATCCGTCCGCGTTCGCGCGTCATGACCCGAGCCGGATCGATGTCCGGAAGATCCTCGAGCCCCCTTCCGCGGACCATCCGCTGGGGACCGACGAGCTGGGCCGGGACGTTCTCTCGCGCATGGTCCACGGGGCCAGGATCTCCATGGAGGTCGGGTTCGTGGCCACGGGGATCGCCACGGCCATCGGACTCTTCGTGGGTCTCATCGCCGGGTTCTACGGGAGGTGGGTGGACGGCGTCCTCATGCGGTTCGTCGACATCATGCTCTGTTTCCCCTCCTTCTTCCTGATCCTTGCCGTCATCGCCTTCCTCGGTCCGTCCATCATCAACATCATGGCCGTCATCGGGTTTACCAGCTGGATGGGGGCGGCCCGGCTCGTCCGGGCCGAGACGCTCTCCCTGAAGGAGAGGGATTTCGTGTCGGCGGCCAGGGCCCAGGGGGCCGGGAACCTGCGGATCATCTTCCGCCACATCCTCCCCAACGCGCTTGCCCCCATTCTCGTCTGGGCCACCCTGGGGGTCGCCGGCGCCATCCTCGTGGAGTCGAGCCTCTCCTTCCTGGGCATCGGCGTGCAGCCCCCCACACCGTCGTGGGGGAATATCCTCACCGCGGGAAAGGACAACATCGAGTTCGCATGGTGGCTCTCCGTCTATCCGGGCCTGGCCATCCTGGTCACCGTCCTCGGGTACTACCTCCTCGGCGAGGGGATCCAGGACGCCGCCGACCCGCGGCTGAAGGGGAGATAAGAGATGAATGAACGTTCCGGCATCCTCCGCACACGGCGTCCCCTGTCCTGCGGCTGCTGCGCCCTGTACCGGGGACCCGGGGCGATGCGGGGGGTTCCACGAAGCGGCCTGTGGAGCGAGAACCCTGTTCCGGCGAGCGAAACCGGCAGCGAGCGGGCGCAAGG
>DOTC01000231.1 GCA_003513855.1 Deltaproteobacteria bacterium
GTTGTCGCCGCATCCCGAGGCGATCAGGCCGACCATGAAAACGATCGCAAGAACCCCTGCGAAGCGAAGATGCGCGGGAACCGGAATCATCGCGTCCCTCCTGTGCCGACCGGCGCGCACGCCGAGGATTAGCCCTATCTTACCCTTTCGACATCACGGAGACGAGCGCCTTCCCGAAATCCCGGGCTGCGGGCGGCCCGTTGGCCGTCACGATCCTCCCCGAGACCACCACCGGCTTCTCGACGAAGACGGCCTGGCCTTTCTCCATCTCCTTCTTCGAGGCGTCCGTCACGTAACAGGTGGACTCCACGCCCTTGAGCACCCCCGCGATCGCCAGGGTCGCCCCCGAGAGACAGATCCCGCCGACGACCTTTCCGGCTTCCCGGGCCTCGCGAAGAAGCCTGTGGAGGTCCCCGTCGGTCCACAGGTGTTCCGGGGTTCCGCGGCCGCCGACCGCCACCACGGCATCGTAATCGGATGCCCTGGCTTCCCGGATCGTGAGGTCCGGGTTCTCCACGGCGCCGAGCATCCCCCCGGCGGGGGTCCTCTCCCGGGATGCCACCTTCACCTGCGCGCCGGCGGCCACCAGCTCCTCCCGGGGATGGGAGAGCTCCTCGTCCCGGAAATCGTTCTGGCAGATGACGAACAGAACGTTCTTTCCCGACAGCGGTTTCATCACGTCCCCTCCTCTCCGGATGGTCCCATGCCATTTCTCCCATTGTACCCCGGTTGGGAAATCGTCTATCGTTTCCGGGTGAGGGTCCCGCGCTCGGTTCGGGGGCCAGACTCGCACATTCCATGGAAACCAAGGGGGAGGACCGATGAAGGAGACGCTGAAGGCCGGGCTGCAACACGTCCACAAGTACCGCGTTCCGGAGAACAAGACGGTGCCATACCTCTACCCGGAGGCTCCGGCGTTCCAGGAGATGCCGAAGGTGTTCGCCACCGGCTTCCTGGTGGGCCTGTGCGAGTGGGCGTGCATCGAGGCGATGGCCCCGCATATGGACCCGGGGGAGGGGAGCGTCGGGACGCTCGTCCACCTGACCCATACCGCGGCGACGCCACCGGGAATGGAGGTCTCCGTCCACGTCCGGTGCATCGGGGTCGACGGCCGCCGGACCGTGTGGGAGATCGAGGCAAGGGACGAGGTGGAGGTGATCACGAAGGGGACCCACGAGAGGTTCGCGGTCGAGTTCGCCAAGTTCAACGCCCGGGTCGCCAAGAAGGCCGCCGGGCAATAACCGCAGGAAGACTTCGCTCGCATCTCTGGCGGCCGGTCCGTCATCGTTATGAGAGGGGACGAACGTCATGGGGATCGACATCAACATCCGGGTCACGGGAGGCGCAGGCCAGGGGGTGCATACCGTCAGCAACCTGATCATGCGGATGGTTGCAGGCGCCGGGTATCGTTTCCACGTTACCCAGGATTATGTGAGCCGGATCCGTGGGGGAAGGAACGCGCAGGGGATCCGGATCGGGTCCGAGCCCGTTCGCGCGGGGAGGGAGGAGGCGGACGTCCTTCTCGCCTTGAACCCGGACCTCCTGCCGGATTATCTTCCCGATGTCGGTGAGGGCGGGTTCGCCCTAGCCGACGTTCCTTCCGCCGATCCGCCGCTTTTCCGCGCGCCGCTCAAGGAGATGGCCGTGCAGGCGGGAAGTCCGATTCTTGCGAACGTCGCCGGGACCGGTGCGATCGCCTGCGCGCTGGGGATTCCCCTGGAGACCGCGGACGCCGTTTTCGCCTCCGATTTCAAGGGGGACTTTGTCGAGAAGAACCGAGCGGCCTTAAGGCTCGGAGCGGACTGGGCGAAAGAGAACCTTCCGGAGAAGATCAGGGAGAGGTTCCGCCTGCCCCCCCGGTCCCACTCGCGACCGATCATCCTGTCGGGGAACGAGGCGCTTGCGCTGGGCGCGATCGCGGGAGGATGCAAGTTCGCGGCCGGGTATCCGATGACCCCGGGCACCGGGATCCTGTCCGTCCTGGCGAACGAGGGCCCCTCGGTCGGGCTGGTGTTCGAGCAGGCCGAGGACGAGATCGCGGCGCTTACCATGGCGATCGGTGCCTCCTACACAGGTGCGCGCACCATCGTTGCCACCTCGGGAGGCGGGTTCGCGCTGATGGTCGAGGCGTTATCGCTTGCCGGAATGATGGAGACGCCCGTGGTCATCGTTGTCGCGATGCGGCCCGGCCCGGCGACCGGAATGCCGACCCGGACCGAACAGGGGGATCTGGAATTCGTCCTGTCCGCGGGCCACGGCGAGTTTCCCCGTCTCGTGCTCACCCCGGGATCCCCCGAAGAGGCGTTCGAACTCGCGCAGCGTGCGATGGACCTGGCCGAGGAATTCCAGGTGCCCGTTTTTCTCCTGACCGACCAGTACCTCGCGGACACGGTCGTGGATATCGACCCGGAGAACCTGGTCGTGCGCCCCCTCCGCCGCCACATCGTCCGCGGCGATTCGATTCCCCGGACGCAGCAGGGGAAGTATCTCCGACACGCCTATACGGAAAGCGGCATCTCGCCGATGGCGGTGCCGGGGGAGCCCGGGATCACCGTCGTGGTCGACAGCGACGAACATACGGAGGACGGGCATCTCTCGGAAGACCACGCGACGCGCATCCGGATGGTGGAAAAGCGGCTTCGCAAAGGGGTGACGCTGGCAGGGAAGACCATTCCCCCTCTATTCACGGGGCCGCCGAACGGAGACCTGGTCCTGATCGGCTTCGGATCGACGAAAGAGGTGATCGAGGAGACCCGGCGGATCCTCGCCCGGGAGGGGCGGAACGTGGCAACGGTGCATCTGCGGCAGGTGTGGCCGTTCCCTGCGGAGGAGATCGCGGGGATCGTCCCCCGCTTCGGGGCTGCGCTCACGGTGGAGAACAATGCCCGCGGCCAGCTTGCCCGGGTGATCCGGAGCGAATGCGGCGTGAGGATCGACGGGACGGTCTCGCGGTACGACGGCCTGCCGTTCACCCCCGCAGCGCTGGCGAGGGACGTGAGGAGGAGGATATGACAGGCAAGTACGAAACGGACTTCGAAAACGCGTGGTGTCCCGGGTGCGGCAACTTCGGGATCCTGAACGCGGTCACGATGGCGCTGGAGGCGACCGGAAGGGAGAAACACGAGATCGTCCTCGTCTCCGGCATCGGGCAGGCGGCGAAGCTTCCGCATTCCGTAGACGTCAACGTGTTCAACGGACTGCACGGCAGGGCCCTTCCCGCGGCGGCGGCGATCAAGATGGCCAACCCGGGGCTCACGGTCATTGTCACGAGCGGGGACGGCGACATCTACGGGGAGGGCGGAAACCATTTCCTCCACAACATCCGCAGAAACGTCGACATCGCGCTGTTCGTCCACGACAACCAGGTCTACGGGTTGACGAAAGGGCAGCCGTCCCCCACGGCGAACGCCGGCTGGACCGGTTCGCTTCAGCGGGCGGGTGTGATATCGGGACCTTTTCCTCCGCTGGCGGTCGCCCTGGCGCTCGGGTGCGGTTTCGTGGCGCGGGGGTATGCGGCAGATCCGGCATTTACCTCCGACCTGATGCTTCAGGCGATCCGCTTCCCGGGCTTCGCCCTCGTCGACATCCTGCAGCCGTGCGTTACGTTCAACAGGAAGAACACGTACCAGTGGTATGGGAAGATGGTGCACAAACTGCCCCCCGACCACGATGTGACGGACCGGGGAAAGGCCATGACCCTTGCGCTCGAATGGGAGGAAAGGATCCCGCTGGGAGTTCTTTACCGCAAGGAAAAGCCCACGTTCGAGCAGCTGCACCCGCAGGTCCCCGGTCTTCCGCTTGGGGAACGCGAAACGCCGGAGGAGGCGGTTCGCGCTCTGCTCCGCCGGAGGCAGGCGGTCCCCGGGTGATTCCGCCGGCGGGACGTCAGGTTTTTTTCGGAGGGTTTCTGGTTTTCGCCTCTTCCGCGTTGCGTCTGTCCCATTCGCTGCCGAAGTAGCAGATTCCGACGATGCAACCGATGACGCCCGAGGCGAAGAAAACCCACATGAGGAGCGTCCCGGGGGGGCGCTTCGCCCCTTCGGCATAACTCAGCAATCCGTAGACGCACAAACCGAGGAAAACGGATGCGCACAGGTTGAATCCGAAGATGGCCGCTTTCTTTGGGACCCGCACAGCTCCCCCTTGACGTGTTCTCTTGTGCTACTCTTCCTGATAGCCGACCCGGAACGGGTCCGGTATCGATCCGATGGCAGAGTATTCTACCATGGAGCTTCTCCCCGTACTCACGCTGATCGTGGCGGTGGCCACTCTCCTCGTCGTTCTCCTTCGCCGGACGACGCCCCTGCAAGAGAAGCTGGACCGGATGGAAAGGGGATTCTCCGACGCGCTGCGTTCGAGCGCGTTGGATCTTGCGCGGGGGCATGCGGATGCCACGGCCCGGCTTCGCCAGGAGGTTTCGGAGAACATCCTCCAGGGGGTGGACGGCATTTCCCGCCGGATCGAGCAGAAGCTCGCCGAGATTCGCGGGGAGATGGCGCGCGAACTGTCCGAGACGGCGGACCGGAACGTCAGGGGGTTCGACCAGGTCGCGTCGCATCTGAAGGAGCTAGGGGCTGCGACGGGGCAGATGGTCCTCCTTTCCCGGGACATCAGCCAGCTCAACGTGCTCCTCACCCAGCCGAAGGCCAGGGGCGCCTTCGGGGAGCTGACCCTCTCGCAGATGCTCTCCGACCTGTTCGGCTCCCACACGGAGATGTTCGATCTGCAGTACCAGATGGAGTGGGGGGAGAGGGCCGACGCGGCGATCTTCGTGCGTCCCGACCGGAGCCAGTTCGTCTGCGTCGACGCCAAGTTTCCCATGGCGCACGCCCTGCCTCTCCTGGAAGGGGAAGCGGAAGAGGCGGCGCGCAGGGACCACGAGAAGGCCTTCGCGAGAGACGTGCTGACCCAGGCCGAGTCGATCCGGGCGAAATACATCCGGCCCCCGAAGACGCTCGATTTCGCGTTTCTCTTCGTCCCCGCGGAGTCCGTCTACTACCTCCTGCTTCGGAACCGGACGCTTCACGAGCATTTGCTGCGGCTCCAGGTGATCCCGACGTCGCCGAACAGCTTCTTCGCCTACCTGCAGGCGCTCGCGTTCGCGTTCCGGGGGTTCAAGATCGAGCAGAAGACCCGGGAGATCCAGGACCTGCTGGAAAGGGTGGGCAAGGACTTCGAGCGGTTCGCGGACAACTTCCGCATTTTCGGGCGGCACCTGGACAACGCACAGGCCAAATATATGGAATCGGTGCGGGATGTCGAGAGGTTCCGGGCGCGGATCGGATCCCTGCGCAGCGGGGAGGAGAAACTGCCGGAAGGGTGACCTCTCTCCCCGGAGCCCCTACTTCTCCCGCTGGGAACGGAGTTTTCCCCGCAGCCGGAGGACGGCCTGCGCGTGAAGCTGGCAGATCCTCGGCTCGCCCAGGCCGAATATGGCGCCGATCTCCTTCATCGTGAGCTCTTCGCAGTAGTACAGTGCGATCAGCTGCTTCTCTCTCTCCGGCAGCACGTCGATCGCCTTGGCAAGCATCTCCTTGAGGTCCCGGAGGAGTTCGTCCTTGTGGATCTCCTCCCTGGCGGCCTCGGACAGGGCCTTCTGGACGCCGGCGGCGGTACCGTTGTATTCGTCCTCGGGGTCGTCCATCGACAGGACGGAGAGGCCGGAGTAGAGCGCGAGCTGTTTTTGCAGCTCGGCGACCGAGATCTTCAGGTCGGCCGCGACCTCCTCCTCCCCGGGAGGACGGCCCAGGGTGGCCTCCAGCCGGGCGTAGGCATTCCCCAGGCGGTTCGCGTTCTGTCTCGCGGCGCGGGAGAACCAGTCCATCTCGCGAAGGTAGTCGAGCATGGCACCGCGGATGCGGAACTCGGCGTATGTCTTGAACTTGATCCCGCGCGAGGAGTCGAACTTTTCCGCCGCGTCCAGCAGCCCGACGACGCCCGAGCTCACGAGATCGTCCATTTCGATATTCTGCGGAAGGCGGAGCTTGAGGGAGCTGGCGTGGTACCGGATCCCCGGGAGGAACTCGTTCACCAGGGTCTCCCGGTCGGGAAAAGGCAGAGGTTTCGCAGGGAGCCTTTCCGCGGTTCGGAGAGCGACGTTGCGTCCCATCGTATCCCTCCCTTCTGTGAGGTACGTTCCGAAAAAGGGATGGTCACGTTGGGAGCAACATGCGTGCCATGGGNNAGAAAGCAGAGTGTCAAGATATTGACGAGGGGGGTGCTGCCTGACAATTATGGGCCATGCAATTTTTTCCGCTTGAGCATTTCCAGGAGCGTCGTCCGTTTCAGCCCGAGAAGGGCCGCCGCCCTGTTCCTGTTCCCCCCGCTGAGAGAGAGGGCTTCCCGGATGAGGCCGTTCTCGAAATCCTCCCTGGCTTTCCGGAGGTCGATTCCTCCGATCCGCAGTTTCTCCGCTGCCTTGCCGCCGGCCCTGTCCTCCCGCGGAATCATCGCCGGCGGCAGGTCTTTCCTCTCGAACCACCCGTCCCGGGACAGGACGGCGAGGCGCTCCACCAGGTTCTCCAGTTCCCTCACGTTTCCGGGCCAGGGGTACCGTTTCAGGATTTCCATCGCGTCCGGCCGGAACCCGTGAGCTCTCCTCCCGTCACCCCGGGGGTATTTGTCAAGAAAATGGTCTGCCAGGATGGGGATGTCCTCGGCCCGCTCCCGCAGGGGAGGGAGGTGGATGGGGATCACGTTGAGCCGGAAGTAGAGATCCTGCCGGAAGCGGCCCGCGGAGATCTCCTTTTCCAGATCCTTGTTCGTCGCCGCGATGACACGAACGTCCACATCGACCGCCTTCGTTCCCCCCACCGGGGTGAAGGACTGCTCCTGGAGCACCCGGAGAATCTTCGCCTGGAGGGGCGGACTCATCTCCCCGATCTCGTCCAGGAAGATCGTTCCCCTGTGGGCCTCCTCGAACCTGCCGGTCCTCGCAGTGTGGGCCCCGGTGAAGGCGCCTCGCGTGTGGCCGAAGAGCTCGCTTTCGAGAAGCTCGCCCGGGATGGCGGAGCAGTTCACGGGGACGAGAATCCGGTCCGCGCGGCTGCTGTTGTAATGGATGGCCCGGGCGATGAGTTCCTTGCCCGTGCCGCTCTCCCCCAGGAGGAGGATGGTCGAGTCGCTGCCGGCCACCTTCGACACCAGGGAGAGCATTTCCCGGAACGACTCGCTGACGCCGATGATGTTTTCGAACCGGTAACGCCCGACGGCCTGTCTCTTGAGGTGGATGTTCTCCTTCTTCACCCCCGTCATCTCGAGCGCCCGGTCCACGAGATGGACGACTTCCAGCACCTTGAACGGTTTCGTGATGTAGTGGAACGCGCCGAGCTTCATGGCCTGGACGGCGTTCTCCACCGTTCCGTACCCCGTCATCAGGATGACCTCGCAGTGGACGAGGGTCTTCTTCGCGTGGGAGAGGACCGCGATGCCGTCTCCGCCGGGCATCACGAGGTCCGTGAGGACGACGTCGATGTCGTTCTGGTCGATCAGGGCAATCGCCTCGGCGCCGGATCGGGCAGGGTGGACGCGGAGGTCCGGCTGGGAAAAGGCGCTCAGAAGAAGCTCGAGGATGTTTTCGTCGTCTTCCGCAATAAGGAGGGATTTCCTCATCGGGATCATTGTACCCTCCGGGGAGCGCGGCACGGAAGGTCAATGTTCCGACGGGGATAAAGTTTTGGGGGGAAGGGGCGATAAGGTTCTTGTACGGATGTTATCCCACGGAGCCATCCAGTGAACAGCACAGGTGCAGGGGGAAAAAAGGGAAACGGGCCGGATTCCGGCGGAAAACCGTTGGCCCGCAGGAAACGGATCGAGCACCTCAAGGCGATGGTGGAAAAAAAGACCTACCGGGTAAAAGCGAAGGAAGTAGCCGAAAAGATGATCGAAGACGCCGTCCGCGCGATACGCTCGCGACACGGTTCGGAGTGAACGCGCGGCTTCCCCCTGCAAACCTGCTTGCGCTTGGGATACAATCTTTCCAAAAGGGACCGAGAAAGAGAACGGGGGCGCGGGATGATGCGATGGACATCCGCGACCGCATTCGACCGGGTTCTCCGGCAGGCCATCGACGACCTTCCGGCGATGTTCCGCGACGCGCTCCGCAACGTGGCGATCGTCGTTGAGGAGTGGCCCCCGGACTGGCTGCTCGAGGAGCTTGCCGTCTCCCCGGGGGAGACCCTCTACGGGTTCTACCACGGGATCCCGCTGCCCGAGCGGTCCGTCCTGGACTCCGGGAGCCTGCCTGACAGAATCTCCGTCTACCGGGGCCCTCTCGAGGAGGATTTCCGGGATCCCGGAGAGCTCGCGCGCCAGATCCGGATGACCCTCCTTCATGAAATCGGGCACTACTTCGGAATGGACGAGGAGGACCTCGCGCGGCTCGGGTACGGGTGAGTGTGATATACACAAGGAAGGGGAGGCTGGCAATGTACGTGTTGCGCCGCTTGTTCCACGATGGATTCGACCGTCCCGAACTCGTCCTGATCCATTACTCCGCAGCCCCGGAGAATTCCCCCGACACGCTCCTCGTGCGTTCCACCGCCGTGGTCGTGCCGTCGGGGATTCCCGGAACCCGACAGGTCCACCTCGTTCTCCCCCGGCCGCCGGATGGAGGCCGTCTGCTGGTGCGCTACCTCTTCTCGACCGTGGGGGGGGGGAGGGAGTGGTTTTCCTCCCCGTACGACGTGCTGCTCCCGGGGCCGGCCACCGCCGGGGACGTGGACGAGATCGAAGTGGAGGGGGAGGGGAACGCGGTCCCGGCGCCGGGGCGGGGGATGTTCCGGCTTGCGCTCCCCCTTCGGCCGGACGAGCCGCGGACGGGAGGCGTCCGGTTCGGGTTCGGCGCCATGCGCAAGAAGCCCTCCCTTTCCCTGTGCCGCGCCCGTGTGCCGCAGGCACACGGCGAAGCGCCCGTTGTGGAAGTCCCCGAGGCCCTGTCCGTCCTGAAGAACTACCCGATGCCGTTTTTCCTGTACCACGTACCCGAGGGAGGCACCGTCCCGCTCGCCGACAAGATCAATGGCGCCCGGATCACGATCCGGGACGCCGAGGGGGACATCGTCTGCGCCCGCGCCCTCTGGGGGGACCGGTCCTGGGCCGCCCACAACCTCACCGTGATGGAAGTCAAGAACTTCGCCTCCGAGGAAGGAAGGGCGTCCGGGTGCTTCCACGCCGGCGACCGGGAGTCGTTCCTGCGGAATAGGGCGGCCGTCCTCGCCGGGCATCCCCTTCCGAGAACGTTCGAAGGGTTCGTGTTCGGCCCTTCGGGGAGCGTCGTGGAGTACTGTTTCCAGGTCCTTCGGCTCCGTGCCGGCGAAGCCGTCGCGTCGTGGGTCAACGCTCCCTCCGGCACGAACTGGTCGATCACCCTATAGCATCTCCCGCAGCGCCGCAAGGAGCGCCCCCACCTCGTCGTCGGTTCCCACGGTGATCCGCAGGCAGCCGGAAAGCCGGGGCGTGTCGAAATACCGGACGAGGATCTTCCTGCGCTTGAGCTCCTCGTAGACCGGGCGCGCCGACCTTTCCCGGGAGCGTTTCGCGAGCACGAAATTGCTCTGCGAGGGGAACGGGGAAAACCCGAGCGACGGGAGCGCGGAGAGGAGCGCGGCGCGCGTCTTCCGTATCTTCGCGACGTTTTTCTCCATCCAGCCGATGTCCTTCAGCGCGGCCTCCCCCGCGGCGATGGCGAGGCGGCCGAGATTGTAGGAATCGCGCACCTTGTTCAGCCCCGCGAGAATCGCCGGGTGGGCGAAGCCGAGGCCGATCCGCATCCCGGCCAGGGAGAACGACTTGGACAGCGTGCGGAGCACGATCACGTTCTCCCGCTCCCGCGCGAGGGAGAGGGCGGTCGTGTCGGAAAAGTCGGCGTACGCCTCGTCGACGACGAGCACACCCGCTACCCGGTCGGCGAGGTCGGCCAGGGAGGCTGTCGGGACCCCCGTCCCCGAGGGCGAGTTGGGGCTGGCGACGATCGTGACCTTGGCACGGCTTGCCGCGAGGGCCGCGGGGAGCGAGTAGTCCTCGGGGTAGGGAACGCCTTTGATCCTTCCTCCCTGGATCCTGACCAGCGTGTCGTAGAGCGTGTACGTCGGGGTGGGGCAGCACAACGCGTCCCCTTCCCCGACGAAGGCGCGGGCGACCATCGCGAGCAGGTCGTCGGAGCCGTTTCCCGCGATCACCCGGGAGAGATCGAATCCGTACGTCAGCGCGGCCTGGTTTCGAAGTCTCGTTGCGCCCGGATCCGGGTACAGGCGAAGCGACGCGTCCGCCTCGGCCCGGATGGCCCGCCGGACCGCGGGGGACGGGGGATAGGGGTTCTCGTTCGTGTTGAGCTTGATGAACCCCTGCTCCTGGGGCTGCTCCCCCGGGAGATACCCCTTCATCCTCCCGATGGTTCTGCGGAACGGGATCCTCATCGAACCGCTCCTTGCCCGCGGCCCGGGAAGAACCTTCCGCCGAGCCGCCTCCAGGCGGGAAGGGACCGTGTGACGGTGTCGGGGGGGACGCAGAAAGCGATCCGGAAATGCCCCTTTCGCCCGAAGCCGCTCCCCGGGACGACCAGGAGATTCTCCTCCCGCGCCGCCGCGACGAACTCCATCTCGTCCCCGGAGGGGGACCGCGGAAACAGGTAAAAAGCTCCCCCGGGGGGGACGACAGGGAACCCGGCGTCCGCGAGAGTCGCGACGAGGGCATCCCGGTTCGCCCGATATACGGGGAACTCCGGCTTGAGATCCTGGACCACGGCCACGGCCCGTTGCATGAGGGAAGGGGCATTGACGAACCCCAGCACCCGGTTGCAGAATACGCTCGCCTCCGAGATCTCCCCGGCGTCCGCCGCACGCGGGCTTACGGCGAGATACCCGATCCTCTCCCCGGGGACGTTGAGGTCCTTCGAGTGGGAGTAGGCGATCAGGGTGTTGCGCAGCGCTGCCGCGGGAGGAACGAAGGAGAATCCCGGGTACACGATCTTCCGGTACGGTTCGTCGGACAGGACGTAGACGGGGTTTCCCGTCCGCTTCTCCCGCCCGGCGAGACATTCGTCGAGCGCGAGAAGGGCCTCCCGGGGATAGACCGCTCCCGTCGGGTTGTTCGGCGTATTGAGGATGACCGCTTTCGTCCTGTCGGAAAGCGCCGCGCGGATCGCGCCCACGTCGAGCTGGAAGTCCTCCGCGGACTCCGCCACGACCGGGACGCCGCCGATGTTCCGGATGTAGAAAAGGTACTCCGCGAAGTACGGCGCGATGACGAGGACCTCGTCTCCCGGGGAGAGGATCGCACGCAGCGCCACGTTCAGGGCGCCCGCCGCACCCGTGGTCATGATCACGTGGTCCCCCCGGAACGGGAGGCCTGTCGACCGTTCCAGGGAGGCCGCGACCGTATTCCGCACCTCCGGGAATCCGGCGTTCGGCATGTACCTGTGCAGGTCGGCCGGCGGGGCGGCAGCCAGCTTCCGGATCTCCTCCAGGAGTTCCTCGGGAGGGGGGCCGTACGGGTTCCCAAGGCTGAAATCGAACACGTTGTCCGGTCCCATCGCCGACTTCAGCCGGGCGCCCTCCTCGAACATCTTCCGGATCCAGGATCCCTGGCGGATCGCCTCGCGGATCTCCGGGGATGTGGGCATGATTCCTCCTCGACACTTCACGATACGGCAACGCTTGCGGTCTTTTCAAGGGCAACGGGGCGGTTACTGGTGATACGATGATCGGGAATACTCCGCGAAGGGGGGAATACGGTGAATCCATTCCGCGTCGTTCGGGTGATTCTGACTCTTGCCGCGTTCGTCGGGTTTTCCGGGTGCGTGACCGGGAACATTCTGCACATGCCCGGGGAACTCGCGCGCCCCGAAAAAAAGGGACCCGACCAGGGAGCGGCAGGTGCCCCCGTAGTCGCCGTGCTCGACTTTACCTTTGCGGGTGCCGCCCCCCATGAGATCGGGCGCGATTATGATCATGCCCGCGAAATCGTCTGGAAGGGAGACCCCGGGAAGGCGATGGCGGACCTCATCGCCGGGGTGCTCGGCGAGAAGGGGGTGCGCGCGGTGCGCGTCTCCGCCGGGGCGCCGGCTCCCGCGGATGCGGGCGCGAGGGTGTGGGGAAGCGTGGACGCGTTTCGCGTGGATGCGAGGAAAAAAGGATCCATGAAGACGACGGTCGAATATGCGGCCACCGTCTCCGTGACGGTGCACGGCTCCGGGGGGACAGCCCCGGCGGGGTGGAACAGCGCAGTCTCTTCCAGCTACTGGACGCAGGATGCGCTTTTCGTCACGCCCGAGGAGGTCCGGGACACGGTCAACGGGGCGGCCAACGCGGCGGCCGAAGAGACGGTGCGCAGGCTGGTCGCGGCCGGTGTGATCGCGCTGCCGGGCGGGAAGTGACCATCCGGGGGGCTGCGTGACGGATGGGGCTTTCGTGGACAGCCCGGATGGAGGAGGTTCCCGCGCAGGAGTGGGATTCCGTCCTCTCCCGCTCGTTTCGCCCCTCGCCCTTTCTCTCCCGTCATTTTCTGGTCCCTTGGGCGAAGACGTTCGCGGCAGGCCACAGCAAGCGCATCTACCGGTGGGCCCGGAACGGGGAGGCCGGCGGGTTCCTGTTTCTAAGCCTTTGCGACAGCGGGGTGGGGTGGGAGCTTCTCNNTCGTCGTCTCCGGGGGGGAAGCCGGCTTCTGGTCCGAGTTCCTTTCCCGCTCGCGGGACCTGCTCTCCCGCCAGCCCCTTCTGCTGCCGAACCTCGTCGAGGGGTCCCCTTCGATCGCCTGCCTGCCCCGGCTCTGCTCCGAGCTGGGCTTCTCCTTCCGGGTGGAGGAGATGGACCGGTCCCCCTATGTCCCCCTTCCCTCCTCCTTCGAGGAGTACCTCCTCCGGCTGGAGAGGAAGGAGCGGCATGAGCTGCGCAGGAAGATCCGGAGGGCGGAGGAGACGGTGCCGGGGATCTCCTTCCGGGTGACCCGGACAAGGGAGGAGTTCGACCGGGATTTC
>DOTC01000235.1 GCA_003513855.1 Deltaproteobacteria bacterium
CGTCATCCCCGTTCCCGACTCGGGCGTGCCCGCGGCCCTGGGGTATGCGGAGGCCTCGGGGATCCCCTTTGCGATGGGCCTGATCCGGAACCACTACGTGGGCCGAACCTTCATCGAACCGCAGCAGTCGATCCGGCACTTCGGGGTGAAGATCAAGCTGAACGCGGTCCGGGACGTGGTGGGAGGCAAGCGCGTCGTCGTGGTCGACGACTCGATCGTGCGCGGGACCACGGGACGCAAGATCATGAAGATGATCCGGGACGCCGGGGCGAAGGAGGTCCACGTGAGGGTCAGCTCGCCGCCCACGACCTCCCCGTGCTTCTACGGCATCGACACGCCCCTGCGGCGCGACCTCATCGGGGCGACCCACACGCTGGACGAGATCAACCGGTACCTCACCTCCGACAGTCTGGGGTACATGAGCGTCGAAGGCCTCCACTCCTGCGTCCCCAACGAGGGGAAGGGGTACTGCGACGCCTGCTTCACGGGCGATTACATGGTGCCTCTCGAAGTCCAGGACACGGAGGAGCAACTCCCGCTGTTCCGCGGATCCGTCAGGATCTGACGCATACGACGATGTTATCCTCGACCGGAGGGCAGAGCTAATGGCCGGCGAACGGGAGCGGTTCCTCGCGATGTTGCGGGAGAAGAGCTACGAAAAGAAGAAGGTGATCCTCTCCTCGGGGCGCGAGTCCGATTTCTACATCGACTGCAAGCAGGCGACGCTCGACGCCGAAGGGGCGGTCCTGACGGGGAGGCTCCTCTGCGAGATGCTGGACATGGAAGGGATGCCCGACGCGGTGGGGGGGATCACGCTGGGGGCGGACCCGATCGTGACCGCGGTCTCCCTGACCAGCGCGCTGCGGGGAACCCCGATCCCCGCCTTCATCATCCGGAAGGAGCCCAAGAAGCACGGCACGGCCCAGTGGATCGAGGGGACCGGAAACCTGAGGCCGGGCATGAAGGTGGCCATCGTGGAGGACGTGGTCACCACCGGGGCGTCCACCCTCCGGGCGATCGAGAGAGCCGAGGAAGCGGGCCTGGTGGTCTCCCGGGTGATCTGCCTCGTCGACCGGAACGAGGGCGGGGCGGAGTTCCTGCAGGAGAAGGGATACCGCCTCGAGCCGTTGTTCCGCAAGGAGGACGTGGAAAATGCCTGAGGGCAGGGTTCGCCTGGGAGCCGGGCTCCTTGCGGCGGCGATCGTGTCCGGCGTGGTCCTGTGCGCCGGCTGCGGGACCCGAGCGATGACCCTCTACGAACAGGTCCAGCGCTCGAAGCAGTACGCGCGCACGACGGAGGCGTTCACGCGCACAAGGGAGGTCCACGACGGGCTGGATACGAGGTTCATCCTCTCCTCCACGTGGCTCTCCCCCGAATGGATCCTGGCGTTCTCGGAGGAGTATGCGAACATCTACTACCTCGACGGAGAACGCAGGGAAGAGAGAGTCGGCGTGTGGAGGAGGGAGTCCGAACGGTACGAACGGTTCTTCGTCGCCCTCTTCACCCCCGACACCCGGACGAACGACCTGGACAAAGAGAAGACCCTGTGGACTCTCCATCTCGTCCGGGCGGACGAGGTCGATTTCGAGCCGGTCTACGTGAGAAAGACATCGTTGCGCCCCGAGGAGGTGTCCAAGTTCTTCCCCTACTCGGATACCTTTTACCGGGCCTACGAAGTTGCCTTTCCGAAGGAGGCGGGGGAGAAGGTGGAATCGTCGATCGCCGCGCCCCGCTTCAAGCTGGTCCTCTCCGGGGTCCAGGGGCGCGCCGTGCTGGTCTGGGANNATGGCGCTGCGCACGATGAGCTCCGCGACGGTGCAGATGTTCCGAAGCTCCAGCAGGTCTCCCGTCACCTTGAAGTTCCAGTAGTACTCCGAAATCTCCTTCTTCAGGAGTTCGATCCGGTCGAGCGCCCGTTCGAGCCGCTTGTTGGAGCGGACGATGCCGACGTAGTTCCACATGAGGCGGCGGATCTCGTCCCAGTTGTGGGTGACGACGACCGCCTCGTCCGAGTCCTGCGCGTTCCCCGGATCCCATTCGGGGACGCGGACCCTGGGGTGCGGTTTCCCCACATACGCCTGTGCGGCCCGCGCGACCGCCCGGTTGGAGAAGACCAGGGCCTCGAGGAGGGAGTTGGAGGCGAGCCGGTTGGCGCCGTGCAGCCCGGTGCAGGCGCTCTCCCCGATGGCGAACAGCCGCCGGATGTCGGTTTCCCCGTTCAGGTCGGTCCGGACCCCGCCGCACTGGTAGTGCGCCGCCGGAACGACCGGGATCGGCTCCTTCGTCATGTCGACCCCGAAGGACAGGCACGTTTTGTGGATGTTCGGGAACCGCTTCCGGATGAACGAGGCTCCCTTGCGGGTGATGTCGAGGTAGGCGCACTCCGCCCCCGTGCGCTTGAGCTCCGCGTCGATGACCCGGGCGACGATGTCCCGGGGGGCGAGTTCCCCCATCGGGTGCGCCCCCTCCATGAACGGTTTGCCCGCCCGGTTGCGCAGTACCGCCCCCTCGCCCCGGATCGCTTCCGAGATGAGAAAATTCTTGGCATGCGGGTGGAAGAGGCAGGTGGGGTGGAACTGGACGAACTCCATGTTGGCGACCGTCGCGCCGGCCCGGTAGGCGATCGCGATGCCGTCCCCGGTGGAAATGTCGGGGTTGCTCGTGTACAGGTAGACCTTCCCGGACCCGCCCGTAGAGAGGATGGTGGCGTCCGCCAGGAACGTGTGGATCGTTCCCTTCCTGGTGTCGAGGACGTACGCTCCGATCGCCTCGTCCTCCCTGGGGCGCTCGAACGATTCCACTTTCCGGCGGGTGATGAGGTTGACGGCGGCGTGGTTCTCGTAGATCCGGATCCGGCGATGGGCGCGGGCGCGGGAGAGGAGAACGCGTTCCACCTCCCGGCCGGTCAGATCCTTGGCGTGGAAGATCCTCCTCTTCGAGTGCCCCCCCTCGCGTCCGAGGTCGAACTCCTGCCCCCCCTTCAGGCGGGAGAACCGGACTCCCCACTCGATCAGTTCCCGGATCTGCGCGGGGGCGTTGCGCACGACGAGGTCGACCACGTCGGGGTGGCAGAGCCCGGCCCCTGCCCGGTGCGTGTCCTCGATGTGGGATTCGAACGAATCCTCGCCGCTCCACACCGTGGCGATGCCGCCCTGCGCGTAGTTCGTACTGGACTCGAAGGCCTCTTTTTTCGTGATGATGGCTACCGATCCCTTGCGGGCCGCTCGAAGGGCGAAACTCAGGCCTGCAATGCCGCTTCCGATGACCAGGAATTGGGAGCGCCGTTCCATCCGTTGCCTCCCGCGGGATCCCGTGCCGATTGACAAGGGAAACGCGATTCCACTAAGATACGGAAATATGAAGTGTTTACGCATATTTTTAATCATATCCTTCCTCCTTTGTCCAACGGTTATTTTCGCGGATATCTACCGGACCGTGGACAAGGACGGAGTCCTCCACTTCACCAACACCCCGCGCGACTCGAAGGGGGAACTCTACATCCGGGAACCTCCGAAACCCCGCCCCCCCTCNNCTTGTGAAGGCGATCATCAGGGCCGAATCCAACTGGGATTATACAGCCGAGTCGCCCAAGGGAGCGCAGGGGATGATGCAGCTCATGCCGTTCACGGCAAAGAGGCTGAATGTCAATCCCGTCGATCCGATCCAGAACATCGAGGGGGGGGTCCGGTACATCAAGGAGCTGCTCGGGACCTTCGGAGGGAACCTGGTTCACGCCGTCGCCGCCTACAACGCAGGTCCTGCCGCAGTGAAGAAGTACGGCGGCATTCCGCCGTACTCGGAAACCCGGGCCTACGTCGAGAGGGTGATGGATTACTATTCGCAGTACCAAGCCGCCGAATGAAAGAAAACAGCCGGTTCAACCCGCCGAATCTCCTCACGCTTTTCCGGATCCTCACCGTCCCGGTCGTCGTCCTGCTGCTGTATACCCCCGAGGGGCGCGACATTTCCTTCTCCCGGTCCCTGGCGGCGATGATCCTGTTTACGGTGTCGTCGTTCACCGACCTGTTCGACGGGTACATCGCGAGGCGGTACCAGATGGTCACCTCGCTGGGGAAACTCCTGGACCCTCTCGCGGACAAGCTTCTCGTCTGCGCCGCGATCGTGATGCTGATCCCCTCCGGCAGGGTGCCGGCCTGGATGGTGGTCATCATCGTCGGGCGGGAGATCGGCGTCACGGCGCTCCGGGGGGTCGCCTCCACCGAAGGGCTCGTCATCGCCGCCTCCTCCCTGGGGAAGGCGAAGACGGTCCTGCTGTCCATCGGGGTCGGGGCGCTCATCCTCAACTACCCGATCCTGGGGATCGACGTCCACCTCCTGGGGATGCTGTTCCTGGTCGCCGGGCTGATCCTCACGGCGTGGTCCGGAATGGACTATTTCTTCCGGTTCGTGAAGGAGATCTTCAAGTAGCGCCGCCGCCGGACCGATTCCTTGACAACCCTTGGGCGATTCTCATAGAATCGAGATCCTGACGCGGGCGTAACTCAGTGGTAGAGTGCAACCTTGCCAAGGNNGTCGCGGGTTCAAATCCCGTCGCCCGCTCCATCGACCTCGCAAACCCCGGAGACGAAAGCGGATCCGGGGTTTTTTCTCCCGGAAAAACTCCGCTTGGAAACCCCTTTCTCGGGTGCTCCGCCGGTTTGCGGCCAGTACGGGGATGTTTTTAAGGCAAAGGATCGGCTTCCCTCCGTTGGAGGGGGAGATTTACCCGATCTTCCGCGCCAGTTCCCCGGCGAAGAGGGGATAGGAGCGCCGAAGAAGCGGGATCTGGGCGCGCATCAGCGCGAGGTCGGACGGGGAAGGGGAGGGCGTTTCCGGAACCTTTTCCGGCATTAGGGGGAACCCCGTCTGCGTTCGCACCTCATCGCTCGATACGCCGGGATGTAGGGAGGCAAGATGCCACTCGGCAGCGTCGCGGTCGTACTCCATCGTGCAAAGGGGCGTGATGAGCTTCGTGGGGCCTCCACGACGCCACGGGTAATGCGGGGTGCTCGCCGCGGAAGTGATGAAGTCGCATTTCTCCACGAACACGCGGGGAGAGTGGGCAAGCGTCACCAGGACGACGCGCCGGGTCATGTAGTAGAGCGTCGCCGAGCCCGCTCCTCCGGGAAGGCGGACGCGGGGGGCAGCGTACTCCCCGATGCAGGTTAGGTTGATGTTTCCCTTTCGGTCGACCTGGGCGCCCGACAGGAAGAAGAGGTCGAGTTTTCCCCGCTGTGCCAGGTCGAACAGCTCCCGGGAACCGTCGGTTACGGGGGTGTCTTCCGACCCGAAGAAGAGGAACTTTCCGTGTCCGGCATGACGTGCCCTTGCGTGGAGCACCCCCAGAAGAGGAACGGGAGAGAGAGTGCCCACCGCCGTCCGCTCGAAATCGCGAACCTCGAGGGAGACCTGGAAGGCCAGGTATTCCTCCGGGAGGCATCCCTCGAGGGCGAGGGCCATGGCGCGTCAGACCGCCTTCCCGCAGGCAAGCCCGAGATACTCTTCCTCGGTCTTCCCATGGACGAACCGGGCCAGGTACTCCGAAAACCCCTCCGGTGTCTTCGCCGCCGCGAGGTACTCCTCGACGTGGGCGCGGTCGATCCCGTAGACGTGGACGCATCCTGCCGGGTGGGCGCCCCGAGGTGCCACGACGACCAGATCGATGTGGAGGGCAGAGAGGAAGATCTCTCCGGGACGGGCGACGAGTTTTTCCGGCGGGACGACTTCCTCCACGGTTACGATCGACTGCTTCGCCGCGAGGACGGCGAGCCGGTCCGATTCGAGAGCGGAACAGACGACGTTTCCCATTTCGTCGGCGCGGATCGCGTGGATGACCGCCCACTCCGGACGGATCGCCGGTACGACGAAGATCTCGTTTCCCGAGTACGGGTCCTTGACGGTCCGGAAATCCTCCCGGATCTTTTCGTAGTCGGTCCCGGCGAATCCGAGCATGGGGTGGAACGGCAACCCGGAGGCTCCAGCCTGGAGACCGGCCAGGATGCCGGGTCAGGAGTGTTCGTGTGTGACGATTCGCCCGCTTTCGACTCCCCGCCGGAAATTCGGCGCCATGCCGAACTCCCCCATCGATATCTGGGGAAACTCGATGGAGCGGGCGCACCCCGCGCCGACCAGCAAGTCGACGTTGATCCCCCCCACGGGAACGACGACAAGGTCGAGGTCCCTCTTCTCCTGCCGGACCAACTCCCGGACGAACGCCATCGGGCTCATGATCATCGCCCCGCCGATCGCGATCTTCGCCCCCGAAGGTACGCTGCCGGCGGCCTCGGCAAGCGTGACGAACTGCGCCTGATTCATGGTTGGGCCTCCTATGCCCTGTGGCTCGCCGCCCGTAGCCCCGAAATCCCGGTCGCATTGCGGCGATGAAGAGCGAAGATTGGTGCCCGGGGGGGGAATCGAACCCCCACGGCTTATTCAGCCTCGGGATTTTAAGTCCCGTGCGTCTGCCAGTTCCGCCACCCGGGCGCTTCCCCGTACGATACCACGAAACCTCACCGAACGATCCCGAGCAGACCGAGGCCATCCCGAAACAGGAGGACCGCAAACAGGAGAAGCAGCATGGCGAGGGCGCGCATGATGCCGGAGTAGGCTCGCGGCCCCAGAAGATGCTTCGACCGGCCGGCCAGCACCGCCAGCAGCACTTTGGAGCCGACGAGGCAGACGTAAAACCCGCCGACGAACGCCGCGGCGGCGGATGGTCCCGTTTTCCATCCCTTGAGGACCGTGGGAGCCCCGACGGTCAGCCAGAACAGGTAGGGGTGGGGGCTCAGCGCGTTGACCATCGCTCCTTTCCGGAGCGATTGCGGTTCGGCCTCACCGGCGGCGGGGTCCTGCATTCTCGCCCGGAACGTTTCCCGGGCCATGTGCAGCAGGAAGAACCCGCCGAGGATCGAGATCGCTCCCAGCAGGGCTCCTGCGCCCGACAGCTTCGCCAGCAGGAACGTCGAGACCAGGATGATCGGCAGGTCCGTCAGGAGGGGGGCTGCCGCGATCTTGATCCCCTCCCGGGCCCCGTGCCGGATCGTCTGGGAAAGAACCATGGCAAGGAGCGGTCCGGGGGCGAATCCCGCCGACAGTCCCAGAACAACGCCTGCACCCAGAAAAAACGCCATGGCGTCTCGCTCCCCGATCGATTGTCCGGCAGGAAACGCAGAAACAGGGACTCAGCCGGAGACGGCCGGGTCCCTGAAAAACATGGAGGCGGCACCCGGATTCGAACCGGGGGATAAAGGATTTGCAGTCCTCTGCCTTACCACTTGGCTATGCCGCCGTAGTCGTATTCTCGGCCGAAGCCGTGCGCGCTGTCAAGCCTCGCACAGGGACGCGGAGCGGCCGGCGGACCGGTCGGGTTTCTTTTTCCCGGGATAATGATATTATCAGATCCGTACGTTCCGCGCCCGCTCCATCCCGGAGGTCCCGTTGGCCGCCACGATCCATATCACAGGAGTCGCCGGGTTCATCGGAACCCACGTGGCGGAGGCTCTTCTTCTCCGGGGCGACCGCGTCCTCGGTCTGGACAACTTCGACCCCTTCTACGACCGGTCTCTCAAGGAACGGAACCTGGCGGCCCTGTCGGCATACCCGGGGTTCCGCTTCACCGAAGGCGACATCCGGGACGAGGCCGCGCTTCGCGGGTGGGGGGACGGCTCCCCCACGGACGCGCTCATCCACCTGGCCGCCAAGGCGGGCGTCCGCCCGTCGGTGGCCGATCCCGTCGCGTACGCCGACGTGAACGTGTCGGGTACGGCGCGGGTCCTTGCCTGGGCGAGGGACCGCGCCATCCCCCGTGTCCTGTTCGCCTCCTCCTCGTCGGTGTACGGCGGAAACACCAAGATCCCGTTTTCCGAGAGCGATCCCGTCGACCACCCGGTGAGCCCCTACGCCGCCACGAAGAAGGCGGGGGAGCTCCTGTGCCACACGTTCTGTCACCTGTACGGGATGAACATCGCGTCGCTGCGCTTCTTCACCGTGTACGGTCCGCGGCAGCGGCCGGAAATGGCGATCCACAAGTTCACCCGCCTTCTCTTCGAAGGGAAGGAGATCGGGGTCTACGGCGACGGGTCGAGCAGGCGAGACTATACCTACGTCGACGACGTCGTGGGGGGGGTTCTGGGAGCCCTCCGCGCTCCGTCCGGCTATCGGGTCTACAATCTGGGGGAGTCTGCCACGATCTCCCTGTCCGACCTCATCACCCTGCTGGAGGGGGCCACCGGGCTTCGGGCCAACCGCCGGTTCCTGCCCGTGCAGCCGGGGGACGTGCCCGTGACCTATGCGGACATCACNNGGCTCCATCGGAGGCCATATCCAGCCGAGCGCCCTGCTTGTCGAGACGGTGCGCAAGACCGTCGCCGACAAGGGAAAGAAGTTCCTGATCGACTCTTACGTGGGGTACACCGGAGACGACATTGCGATTCTCATGACGCACACGGGGGGGCTCCTGAACGAGGAGGTCCACAAGCTCGCCTGGGACACCTTTCTCGCAGGGACCGAGGTCGCGAAAGAGCAGGGGCTCTACGGCGCCGGCCAGGACCTCCTGAAGGATTCCTTTTCCGGGAACGTGAGGGGGATGGGGCCCGCCGTCGCCGAGTTGGAGTTCGAGGAGAGGCCGAATGAGCCGTTCCTGCTCTTTGCCGCCGACAAGACCGACCCCGGCGCCTACAACCTCCCGTGCTACCTCGCTTTTGCGGACCCCATGGTCAGCTCCGGGCTCATCCTCTCCCCCAAGGTGGGCGCGGGGTTCACCTTCCGCATCATGGATGTCGAGCACACCGAGGGGGACCGGGTGATCGACCTGAACGCGCCGGAGGACCTCTACGATATCGCCGCGCTCCTGCGCGACCAGGAGAGGTTCGTCGTCGAGTCGGTCCGCTCCCGGGCCACGGGGGAGATCGCGGTCTCGGTGAGCACCACGAGGCTCCACAACATCGCGGGGAAGTATACGGGCAAGGACGACCCCGTGATGCTCGTCCGTGTGCAGGGGAACTTCCCCGCCACGGGAGAGGTCCTCTCGCCGTTCACCATCGGCCACTTCGTGGCGGGGTTCATGCGCGGGAGCCATCACGGGGCGCTGATGCCGGTGCCGAAAAACACCGGCACCTCGTTCTTCGACGGACCGCCGATCGTCTCCTGTCTTGCCTTCTCCGTTAAAAACGGCAGGCTTACCGAGCCTGCGGACCCCTTCGACCACCCGTACTGGGAGTACGTGCGGGGCAGGGTGTCGGCCAAGTCCGAGGAGCTTCGCCGCCAGGGCTTCTTCGGCCCCGCCATGCTCCCGTACAGCGAGCTCGAATACGGAGGGATCGTGGAACGGCTGAAGAAGATGGACCGGAAATTCCGCGTCCTTGTGCCGCGGGAGGAGATCAAGGCGTAGAGGAGGGAACTGCGGCCGAGCGGGGGCGATCACGCCCGTCCGTCCATTTCCGGCAAGGAGAAACGATGGCTGGAGGAATCGATTTCCGTTTCGACTTTTCGCTCGTGCTCGAAGGGAACCTCCGGAACGGGGAGGGGATCACCACGCACTGGATGAACCAGGGTCTCCGGCGCGCCGAACGGGCGGCGATGACGCTTGCTTCCCGGCAGGCGGCGGGGGAGATCGGCTTCCCCGGCCTCCCGTTTCTCGAGAAGGAGGCGCGCGCGATTTCCCGGTACGCCGCGGGGATGCGCAAACGGTTCACGCATCTTCTCGTCCTGGGGATCGGCGGGTCCGCGCTGGGGACGAAGGCCGTGTTCGAGGGCGTGGGGGGGGAGGGGGCCCGGAAGGGGCTGCGTCTCACGGTGGCCGACAACGTGGACCCCGACGCCTTCTTTCCGCTTCTGCGCCGGCTTCCGATGAAGACCACCGCGGTCGTGGCGATCAGCAAGTCGGGCGGCACGGCGGAGACGAACGCCCAGCTCGGCCTTGCCGTCGAGGGGCTGAGGAGGGCCGCCGGAAAGAAATGGAAGGAGCACCTGGTGCTGATCACGGATCCGGCGAAGGGAGCCTTCCGACGGTTCGCCGACTCCCAGGGGGTCGATTCGTTTCCCGTACCGCCCAACGTGGGGGGGAGGTACTCGGTCCTGTCCCCCGTGGGACTTCTCCCGCTGGCCGCGGCGGGCGTGTCCGTGGAAAAGCTGCTGGCGGGCGCCCGATGGATGGAGTCGACGTTTCTGAGGCGAAAGGGGAGGGAGAATCCGGTCCTCGCCGCCGCCGCCGTCTATTCCCACTACCTGATCGACAACGTGAAGCCCGTGCACGTCTGGTTGACGTACGGCGAGGGCCTTGCGCGCGTGGCGGAGTGGTGGCAGCAGCTCTGGGCGGAGAGCCTGGGGAAACGAAGGGCCACGGGGACACCCGTGGGGCAGACCCCCGCCCGTGCGGTCGGGGTGACCGACCAGCATTCGCAGGTGCAGCTCTACCAGGACGGGCCCGCCGACAAGATCTTCACCTTCGTGAAGTGGATGGCCGGAAGAGAGAGGGGAAACGTGCCGGCCTCGGGCTTCGCACCCGGGGCGGAGATCCTGGGGGGCAGGCCCCTGCGCGACCTGTTCGACGCCGAGTTCGAGGGGACGATCGGCGCGCTCTGGAAGGCCGGCCGCCCGATCGTCCGGATCGAGGTGGGGAAGCGGGACGAGGCCCACCTGGGGGCATTCCTCCATTTCTGGGAGTGGGTGACCGCCATCGCAGGCGAATGCGCGGGGATCGACCCCTTCGACCAGCCCGGCGTGGAGGAGGGGAAGATCCTCACGCGCGCTCTCATGGGGGAGAAGGGTTCCGCGAAGCGGCGGGAGGAATTCCTCCGTGCGCGGAGGGACCGGATTTCCGCGGAGATCCGGCTCGTGGACAGGACGCCCGGCGGACCGCCCCGGCGCGGCGCCGTTCGCGGTCTCCGGCGGGGAAAGGGGTAGCCGATGGGGGGAAGGATCCGCCTGCTTCCCGACGGCGTGATCGACCAGATCGCCGCCGGCGAGGTGGTCGAAAGGCCGTCCTCCCTCCTGAAGGAGCTCCTGGAGAATGCCGTCGACGCCTCCGCGAAAAGGATCGAGGCGCAGATCTTCAACGCCTTCCCGTTCTCTCTCCGGGTCTCGGACGACGGCGTCGGCATGACGCCGGAGGAGGCCGAGGCAGCCGTCAAACGCCACACCACGAGCAAGATCGCCTCGGCCGACGACCTTCAGAAGCTCTCCACCTACGGATTCCGGGGGGAGGCGCTCCCGTCGATCGCCTCGGTTTCCCGGCTCCGCATCCTCACCCGGCCGCCCGACCGTGACCTCGGCACGGAGATCGTCGTGGAGGGAGGGAAGGTCCGGTCGGTGCGGGAGGCGGGTGCTCCGCAAGGGACGACCGTCGAGGTGACGAACCTGTTCGGGGCCGTCCCCGCCCGGCTCAAGTTCCTGAAAACCCCGAGGACGGAGATGACCCACCTGTGGGAGGTGTTCCACGGCGTGGGCATTCCCAGCGGCGGGATCTCCTTCCGGATGAGCGACGGGAAAACGGACGTACTTTACGAGGGGGGGGAGTCCCGTCTGGACCGTGCGAGACAGCACGCGAGGGAAGGCTCCAAATACCTCGTGCCCCTGCGGCTTTCCTCGGCCTTCTTCCGGATCACCGGGTGGGCGGGTCTGCCGCACCTGTCCCGCTTCGGCGCCTCCGGGATCCATTTTTTCGTCAACGGCCGGCACTTCCGGGACAAGGGGGTCTTCGCCGCCGTGCGGGAGGCGTACCGGGGAATCCTCCCCCCCGACCGGCAGCCGGTACTTTACCTGTTTCTCGAGTGCGACCCTTCCGAGGTGGACGTCAACGTTCACCCCGCCAAGATGGAGGTCCGGTTCCGCTACGGAAAAGACCTGTTCGAGCTCGTGCGTCATGCGATCGGGGAGGCCCTGGGGGAGATCCCGGCGGCCTCCCCCACCGTCTTTTTTCCCGGACGCGCAGAGGCCTGGGTGGGGGCGCCTCTCCCTGCGAAGGCGGGGGATCCCAAGGGGGAGATCCTGTTCGACGGCCGCCCGGCGAGGTCCTTCCTGTTTCCCGCTCCGGGGGAAGACCTTGCCTCCCCGGGGAAGGAGGGCGGGTTCGGGTCGCTTCGGCCCGTCTGCCAGATTCTGGGCACGTATATCGTCTGCGAGGGGATGGGAGAGATGGTGATCATCGACCAGCACGCGGCGGACGAGCGGATCGTATTCTCCCGGCTGAAGGATTCCTACCTCGGGAAACATGCGCCCGTGCAGCGTTGGCTGGTGCCGCAGGCCGTCTCCCTTCCCGGGGCGGGCAGAAAGGAGCGCGCCGAGATCGAGGCGTTCCTGACGGGGGTCGGGTTCCTCTGCGAATCGTTCGGCGAGAACACCTTCAAGATCTCGGGGGGGCCCGCCATCCTGGGCCACTTCGACCTTCAGGGCTGGTGGAAGGACCTCGGCGAGTTCTTCCTCACCCAGGAGACGTCCCCGAAGGGGATCTTCGATGCCGACCGGGAGCTGTGGCGCATCGCCTGCCACGCCTCCCTGCGGGGCGGGACGACGCTCGAAAAGGAGGGCATGCGGGCGCTCCTTTCCGATCTCGACCGCGCAGTCGCTTCCCACAGCTGCCCCCACGGGCGCCCCGTCTGGGTGAAGATCTCCGCCGGCGAANNGTCCTGTCAGGTCCCACGGCGTCCGGGAAAACGGCTTTCGCGATCTCCCTCGCGCGTCTCTTCCCCCTCGAGGTCGTGAGCGCCGACTCGATGCAGGTCTACCGCGGGATGGACGTCGGGACGGCGAAGCCCACCCCTGCGGAACGTGCGGAGGTTCCCCATCACCTGGTGGACGTGGCGGATCCGGACGAGGGGTACAGCGCCGGACGGTTCGTGGCCGAAGCCGGGGAGGCGATCCGCGGCGTCCGTTCGCGCGGGAGGATTTCCCTCGTGGCAGGCGGGACCGGGATGTACATCCGGGCGCTCCTGAAAGGCCTCGACCCCCTGCCTTCCGATCCGGCCGTCAGGGAGAGACTTTCCCGCCGGTGGGAGGAAGAGGGGGGGGAGGCCCTCCATGGGGAGCTCCGGAGGGTCGACCCCGCATCCGCGGCGAGGATCCACCCCTCGGACCGGGTCCGGGTGGTGAGGGCGCTCGAGGTGGCGGAGATGACGGGCGACCCGCCCAGCGTGCGGAAAGCGAGCTGGGCCTCGGGCGGGAGCCGGTACCGGGTCCTTTTCCTGGTCCGGGAGGTCGACCGGGAGGAGCTGTA
>DOTC01000219.1 GCA_003513855.1 Deltaproteobacteria bacterium
CCCGGCGGCGTTGTACCGTTTCCCCTTGTCGTCCCGGTGGACGAAACCGACGACCGCCGTGATCCCCTTCACCTGGCGGGCGATCTCCTTCCAGGCCCGCATGTTCTCCTCGAGGAAGGAGTCGCGCAGAAGGAGGTCTTCGGGGGGGTAGCCGGGGATCGCCAGTTCGGGGAACACCACGAGCGCAGCCCCCGCCTTCCTCGCACGGGCGACGTAGTCGAGGATCTTCCGTGCATTCCCCGCGATATCCCCCACGGTCGTGTTGATCTGCGCAAGCGCGATGCGGAGCGGCTTCATCTCCCCCATTCTCCCGGAAACGGCGCGCGGGGGGAAGAGCGCAGCGACGGGTGGAAAAAATTCCCCCTGCGGGTATAGTACCCCTTATGCCGCACCCGCTCTACGACCGGAACTATTTCCTCCTGAACGCCGCGAACTTCCTCTATTCCCTGTATGCGACCATGTTCATCTTCCTCCCGGCCTTCCTGTACACCTTGAACATCCGGGAGGGGGAGATCGGCCTGATCATGGCCACGGGGACGCTCGTCTCCGTGTCGCTCAAGCCGGTCAACGGACTCTTCGTGGACCGGCGGGGGCGGACGGCGTTTCTGGTCTCCGGAGCCCTGCTCGCCTCGGCCTCCACGGTGCCGTGGCTCTTTGTCCGGGAAGGAGGCGCGCACCTCTTCGCCATCCGGATCTTCCAGGGGGCGGCGTACTCCTTCTTCGCAACCGCCTCCTACGCCTACATCGCCGCGGCCGCCCCGCCGGACCGCCGGGGGGAGGCGCTCGGGGTCTTCGGACTCTCCTTCTTCATCCCCACGGCGCTCGGCGGATGGCTCGGGGAATGGGTGATCGGAAGGGCGGGATTCCACGGCCTCTTCCTGTCCGCCGTCGTCATCGCGTTCCTCGCGGGCCTTTTCCCGCTGGGGATGGCGGAGCCGAAGCGGTCCTCCCAGCTTCCCGTCTCCTCGCTTCTGGAGTTCCTCTCCCGGACGTACTTCATCCCGAACTCGGCGGCGTTCCTCTTCGGCACGGCGTTCGGGTCGATCTTCACCTTCCTTCCCGTCTTCCTGCTGATCCGGAAAGTCTCCACGATCGGCGTCTTCGTCGTCGTCTACGCGCTGACCGTCGTCGCGACGAGGACCCTCGGTCGGAAGCTCTCCGACCGTCTCCCGCGCGAGCGCCTTTGCCTCGTCTCCCTCCTGCTCCTCGCGGCGGGGATCCTCGCCATCCCCTTCGTGCGGGGGCACGCAGGCCTCTCCCTCGTGGCCATGGTCACCGGCACGGGGCACGGCTTCCTGTTTCCCTCGCTCTCCGCGCTCATCCTCGACCGGGCGGGAACAGAGAAGGGGGGGATGGCGATGGCGATGTTCACGGGGGCGTTCGACATGGGGCTCGTGGTGGGCGCGGCGGCCTTCGGGTTCGTGGCCGAATATCTGGGGTACACCGCCATGTTCTCCTCGGCGGCGGCGTTCACGGCGGCGGGCGCGCTGTTCTTCTTTACGCAGGACCCGTCGTTCCGGAGAGCATCGCCTCGCGGACCCGGTTCATGAGGTCCGGGATGTCCGACGAGGTCCGCCCCCGGGTCTCGATCGGGGGAAAGATCTCGACCGTGATCGTCCCGGGCCGGACGCGCAGGGTGTCCGCGGCCACGATCTCGCGGCTTCCCGAGACCCGCACGGGGACGATCGGCAGCCCCACCTGCAGGGCCATCCAGAACCCCCCTTTCTTGAACGGCTGCAGGTTCCCGTCCCGGCTGCGCGTCCCCTCCGGGTAGATCATCACCGAGTTGTTCCCGGACAGCCCGGAAAGCGCTCTGTCCAGCGAGGCCCTCGATTGCTCGGGGGAAGACCGGTCGACCATGATCTGGCCGCAGGCGAGCAGGACCCACCCGAAGACCGGGATCTTCGCCAGTTCCTTCTTGAATACCCAGTGGAGGGGGTGGGAAATGACGATCGCAAGGGCCGGAGAGTCGGCGAGGCTGATATGGTTGGAGAGAAAGACGTACGGCTTTGCCGCATCGATATTCTCCATCCCGCGCCCGACGACCCTGATCCGGAACAACCAGAAGGAGACCCGGGCGTAGGTGCTGGAAACCACGAGGAAGAGCTTTCCCTTCAGCGACTTCCCCGGCAGGAGAAGGGCCAGGAGGATGGCCGGCACCCCCATCACGAGCGTGAGGATCCCCAGGAGAACCAGCTGCACGGCGTTGAGAACCGTCATCGGGCGTGCGTCCTGCGCTTCCTCGTCCCCCGCACCCCTTCCGGGCAGACAGGCAAGAGAGGGCATTCCGCATGGAGCGGGTTCGAAGGCCGGCAGATCTCCCGTCCGAGCCGGATCAGGTTGAGATGCAGCGGCATGTGCTCCCCCTTCGGGACGTGCGGCTCGAGCAGAAAGGCCGCCCGGGACAGGTCGGCTGTCGCCGGGACGAGCCGAAGCCTTCTTGCCACCCGGAGGATGTGCGTGTCGACGGGAAACGCCTCCCGCCCGAAGGAGAACAGAAGAAGGACGTTCGCGGTCTTCACCCCCACTCCGGGGAGTGAGGTAAGGTACGCGCGCGCCTCGGGGAGCGACCTCTCCCGCAGGAAATCGAGGGTATACCCCCCACGTTCTTGCTTGAGACGGGAAAGCGCCGTCAGGATCGATCCGGCTTTCGCCTTCGCGAGTCCTCCCACCCGGATCGCCTCCTCAACCTGTTCCGGCATCGCCCGGGCAAGCAGGGGAATCTCCGGAAAGCGCTGCATCAGGGAGCGGAACGCGCGGTCGCGGTTCGCGTCGGTCGTGTTTTGGGAAAGGATCGTGAGGATCAGGTTCCTCACCGGCTCTTCCTCGTGGGCGCACCGCAAGGGACGGCCGAATCTCGCGCAGAGGCGGCGGGAGACGTCGGCAAGCCTTGCCCCGGGGTCCTTGCCTCCCACGGAAGTCACACGTCTTCCCCGCCGAGACGCCTGGCGAGGAGGAGACCCTCCCGCGTCAGGCGGACGGCGGGCTTCAGCTCCCAGTACTCGATCAGGCCCCTGGCGCGCAGTCCCTTGACGGCCTCGTCGAGTTCGTGCCGTTCGATGTCGGCCTCCTCCTCCAGCCCCTTGAGCCCCGGCGTAGCCGCAGGGCCGATCTCCCGGTAGAAGAGAAGAAGACAGGCGAGCAGCTTCGATTCCGGTTGGGACAGATTCCGGTCGTTCAAGGCGTGACGGGCGGTGGAGGGGGCTGCGCCTTCCGTTGGGCCGCCAAATCGGCCTCGAGCTCCCGGATCCGGCGATTGCGCCGGAAGGCGGTCGGGAATCCGGGGAGGAACCCGACGATGACTCCCAGCCCGAACGCGACGATGATCACCACGAGGATGGAAGTGTCCACGTAATAGTTGAAGAACTTGACGGTGACGATTCCCGGGTTCTGGATCGCGAACAGCGCGACAAGACCCATCAGAACGATCAGCAGAATCAGGACCAGTCTCATGGCAAGGCGGATTATATCACGGGGGAACGATGCAACCGGCCGAAAATTACCCGGTTGCCCCACCTGCCGCGGATCAGACCTTCTCCCCGTTTTCCCGGTCTGGCTGCGTCCTTTCGGGATCGTCCAGCTTGCGGATTTCCCCCAGGATCCGCTCGCAATGGTCCGGTCCGCGGCACTCGATGTCGCACGGATCGATGTGGGTCACCACGTGCGCGTTGCCCAAAACCTGCGCCACCTCCTTCTCGAGGTGGTCCGCCACCCGGTGCGCGTCCTGGAGGAGATACTGGCGGCAGACGACGAGGTGGAAATCCACGTGCATCTCCGAGCCGGAGCGGCGCGTGCGCAGCTTGTGATAGTCGACGATGAGGGGACGGTGGCTCTCGATGATCTGGCGGATCTTCTCCACCGTTTCCGGCGGGAGGCTGCGGTCCATCAGGTCCCCCAGNNAGGGCGCTCGAGCCGGTCTCCTCCCCCGCCTTCCGGATCCGCCCGGAGATGACCCAGGAGGCGGCGACCGACAGGGCCATGACGACAAGCCCCGCGTCCACGGAACCCGGCACGATCCCGGCGCGCAGCCGGCGGATCCCTTCCCAGACGATCCACACGCCGGTCAGGGCGACGACCACCGACATGAAGATGGTGCCGAGCGTCTCCGCTTTCCCGTGGCCGTACGGGTGGGAGGGGTCGGGAGGCTCCATCGATTTCCTGATGGAGAGGTAGTTCACCCCCGACATGAGGATGTCCGCGACGTTGTCGAACGCGGAGGAGAGGATGCCCAGGGAACCGCTTGCGATCCCGACGAACAGCTTGGTCGCGGCAAGGGTGACAGCGCTTCCCAGAGAAAAGAGGGCGGTCCGGATCCGCTTCCGGTCCATCTCCTCCTTGCGGAGCCCGCCCGCCATGAAGATCCTTTGCCCCTTTGGTCCACGGCTCGGTCCCGCATTGATCCACGCAGCGCGGGTCACCCGGATTGACAGTCTTTCCTTTCCTTTGCAAGAATAGCACATCAATTCCGGCGGGAGGGCGGCCGTGGTCCCCAAAACGAAGAAGATCTGGCTGGACGGGAAGTTCGTTGACTGGGACGCCGCGCAGGTCCACGTCCTCTCCCACACGCTCCATTACGGCGTCGGGGTGTTCGAGGGGATCCGCTGCTACAAGACCGAGGGCGGCGGCTCCGCCATCTTCCGGCTCAAGGAGCACGTGGACCGGCTCTTCGCCTCGGCCCACATCGTTCTCCTGACCATCCCCTTCTCCCCCGAGAAGATCTGCGACGTCATCCGCCGGACCGTCACCGTCAACGGCCTCTCCGAGGGGTACATCCGGCCGGTCGTCCTCATCGGGGACGGGGAGATGGGGCTGTTCGCGAAGAGCAACCCGATCCGCGTGGCGGTGGCCGCCTGGTCGTGGGGGGCCTACCTCGGCGACGAGGGGATCCGGAAGGGAATCCGGGCGAAGGTCTCCTCCTTCAGCCGCAACCACGTCAACGCGGCGATGACGAAAGGGAAGATCAACGGNNGCCGAGGCCTCCGGGGAGAATATCTTCATTGTCCGGAACGGGATCCTGCAGACCTCGCCCCTGACGTCGATCCTCCCGGGGATCACCCGGGACTCCGTCCTGACCATCGCCCGCAAACTCAACCTCCCGGTCAAGGAGACCCGCTTCACCCGGGACGAAATGTACATCGCCGACGAGATGTTCTTCACCGG
>DOTC01000247.1 GCA_003513855.1 Deltaproteobacteria bacterium
ATGGGAGAAGTAGCGGTGGTAGAACGCCGTGATCCCGAACATCCGGACGAGGTAGAGAACGATCGCCGTTCCCACGGCCACGGGACTCCAGCCGACCAGGAAAACCCCCAGGCATGCAGCGTGCAGGAACAGAAACGGCATAACCCTCAGGATGTCGACCTTCCGCTCCGGTTCACCGGCCATCTCCGAGACCCCGGCGTACGAGTCGAACCACCGGACCAGGGACAGGAGGGTGTGCCAAACCGTTTTGTGTTTCGATTCCGGGCCCATTTGCCGGTATTGTATCCCATCCGTTCTGCCGCAATTCCGAGAGAAACAGGGAAAGGACGGATACTTCCCGGGGGATCGATTACGGGCCCCGGGAGAACCGTGCCCGGATCTCCTCTACCCGTCGCCGGTTCGCCCCGAAGTCGTAATACCCTGTCCGCGACGCGGAGCGCACTTCGATCCTGCTCCCGGCCGCGTCCATGAGGAATTCCACATCGTCCACGAAACCGAACACCGCCGACCGGTACTCGGCATGAAGGGTGCCATCGGTCTCCTCCGCAATGCGGGCTCCCTTCATCCCTTCGATCACCCTGCGGAGCCGGGACCATGCGGATGCGCCGTCACCGGTGAACAGGATCGGGTCGACCCGCCGTCGTGCGTCCCCCGCCTGGCTGGAGACGCAGTTGGGGGAGCCGGGGCAGGGGGGAAGGATCCCGGGCCTGCCGGGCCCCTGCCGTGCGTACGGGGTCGTGCAGGCGAACAGCATCGGCAAAACGACCCCGATCGCACCGACCAGCCAGCGGGATCTGGAGAGCGAACCGAAGGTGCGGAAAATTTCCATTGCCTCCTATTTCCCGAACCTGTCCTTGAAGAATTTCTGCATTTCCTCCCAGGACTTCCTGTCCGCATCGGCGTTGTACCCGATCGGCATGTTGAATTTCTTCGCGGAACTGTCCGCATCGGGATTGGTGAAGCCGTGGAGGGCCCCCGGATAGGAGACGATCCGGAAATCCGCGCCGGCCGCTTTCATCTCTTGCCGGAATGCCTCGACCTGCTCGGGCGGGACGAACTTGTCGTCGGCGCCGGTCAAAACCAGGATCTTCGCCTTGACCTCCCCGGGCTTCGCCGGGGCATCCGTCGAGAGCCCGCCGTGGAAGCTGGCCACCCCGGCCAGGTCCATCCCGTCCCGCGCCATCTGGAGGACGACGCTTCCGCCGAAACAGTACCCGATGGCGCCGATCCGTCCGGGATCGGTGAATTTCGCCTCCTCCAGCGCCTTCCTGGCGGCCAGGAACCGTTGCCGCCCGAGATCCATGTTCTTCCGGATCTCCCCGGAGAACTTCCCGGCGTCGTCTGGATGGTCCGCCTGCTTCCCCTCCCCGTACATGTCCACCGCCAGGGCGACGTACCCAAGCTCGGCCAGCATCCGCGCCCGCTTTCTGGTGTAGTCGTTATGCCCCCACCACTCGTGCACCACCAGGATGCCCGGCCGCTTGCCCGGGAGACGATCGTCGTAGGCAAGATACCCCTTCATCGTCGTGCCCCCGGAAACGTATTCCACCGGTTTCCCGACGACCTCCCCGTGGGCGGTGGCCACCATCGCCGCCAGGAAACAGATGGTCCCGATGATCCGTATCATGTCGTCCTCCTTGTGGATGGATGTCCGGTTTCGCAGGAACGGCTAGACGAACCCGGTCAGTTCGATGTCGAAGGTGAGATCTTCCCCTGCGAGCGGGTGGTTCGCGTCGATCGCGACCGAATCCCCCGAGACCTCCGTGATGACGGCCTGGATCACCTCATTCTCCGGGCCTTTCAGGTTCAGCTTGAGACCCTCCTGCGGGACGAGGTGGGGGGGAAAATCGGAGCTTTCCACACGGATCACGAGTTCGTCCCTCCGGGGCCCGTAGGCATTGGCAGACGGAACCTGCAGCTGCTTCGTCTCGCCCACGGACATCCCCACCAGAGCCTCCTCGAAATCCGGGATGAGCGTTCCGCTTCCGAGAGTCACCTCCATGGCTTCCCGGTCCCTCGAGGAGTCGAATACCGTGCCGTCTTTCAGAACCCCCGTGTAGTGAACCTTTACGGTATCTCCTTTGCCGGCCTGTTTCATCGTTGATCCCTCCCCGGTTTTCTGTTCCATCCTTCTGATGAACGGTTTCCCGGGGAGATTCAAAATATCCCCCTCGGTTGACGATGAACGGTGGCGGGCATAAGATGAACGGTATTCCGAGAGAGTCCCTGCAGGCCGGTACACACAGCGGAGTCCTGGCATGTCCTGGTTTCAGAGGGCCAAACGGGTCCTTTTCGGCGCTCCCCGCAACATCTTCGACCCGAAAGTCTACCACCAGATCTCCCTGATCGCCTTCTTCGCCTGGGTCGGCCTCGGCGCCGACGGCATCTCCTCTTCGGCCTACGGCCCGGAAGAGGCCTTCCTGGCTCTCGGGGATCACACGGTACTGGCGATCTTCGTGGCTTTTGCCACGGTGGTCACCGTATTCGTGATCTCGGGAAGCTACGCGCAGATCATCGAGGCCTTCCCCTCCGGAGGAGGGGGATATATCGTCGCCTCCAAGCTTCTGGGGGAGAAGGCGGGGGTGTGCTCCGGGTCGGCCCTCGTCATCGACTACGTGCTGACCGTCACCATCTCCGTGGCCGCCGGCATCAACGCGGTCTTCAGCGTGCTTCCCCTGGCCTGGCAGTCCTACCGGTTCGTTTCCATCGCCCTTGTCATTCTCCTTCTGATCTGGCTCAACCTCAGGGGCGTCAAGGAGTCCGTCCTGGCGCTCACCCCCATCTTCATCGCCTTCCTTCTCACCCATGTTCCCCTGGTCTTCTATGCGATCGTCCGACACGTGGCGGATCTGCCTGCGCTGGGCACCCGGGTGTCGACGGATCTTTCTTCCGCCGTTTCGGAGATGGGCTGGTTCGGCGTGGCCGCCCTCCTGATGCGCGCCTATTCCATGGGGGCCGGAACGTACACCGGCATCGAGGCGGTCAGCAATTCCATGCAGACGCTTCGGGAGCCCCGGGTGTTCACGGGGAAGAAGGCCATGCTGTACATGGCCGTTTCCCTCTCCTTCATCGCCGGCGGGATCATTCTGGGCTATGTGCTGAACGGGATCCGGCCGGTCGAGGGAAAAACGCTGAACGCGGTCCTCATCGAGGCGCTCGTCGGGGACCTCGGCGGGGCGAAAACCGGCGGGATCCTCGTCGGGTTCGTCATGGCGACGGAGGCCGTGCTGCTGTTCGTCGCCGCCCAGACGGGNNCTTCATGGGCGGGATGGCGTTCCTCATGCTGTACATCACCGGCGGCTCCGTGCAATACCTCGTCATCATGTATTCGATCAACGTGTTCATGACGTTCACCATCTCCCAGTTCGGGATGTGCGTGCACTGGTGGAAGGAGAGGCACCGGCAGGGGAGGTGGAAGGGAAAGCTCTGCCTGAACGGGGTGGGGTTCCTGCTCACCTCCTCGATCCTGGCGGCGACGGTCTGGATCAAGTTTCCCGAAGGGGGATGGATCACCCTTCTCATCACGGGGGTCTTCATCGCCCTGTCCTTCCTGATCCGCCGCCATTACCGCGAGGTCCGGGAACAGACCCGGCGTCTGGACGATCTCCTGACGCACCTTCCCGGGGAAGAAACGGCCCCCTTGCCGGGCCCGACGCCCCATCGGGATGCGCCGACGGCCGCCATCATGGTCTCCGGCTACAACGGCATGGGGATGCACGTCTTCTTCTCGATCGCGCGGGCCTTCCCGGGTGTGTTCCGCAATTTCATCTTCCTGTCCGCGGGCGTGATCGACTCCAGCCGGTTCAAGGGGGCGGAAGAGGTGGCCAACCTCGGAGCGGACCTGAAGGATCAGCTCCGGCACTACGTGGAATTCGTGAGGAGCCACGGCTCCTATGCCGAAGCGCGATACGAAGTGGGCACGGATGTCATCGACATCATCAGCCACCTGGCGGATGATGTGGCCAGGGACTTCCCCAACGTCACGGTGTTCGCCGGAAAACTCGTCTTCCGGGAGGAAAACTTCATGAGCCGGCTGCTCCACAACCAGACCTCGTTCCTGGTGCAGAAAAAACTGGTCCATCACGGGCTGCCGATGCTGATCATGCCCATCCGGGCGATGTAAAGCGTTCTTGTGGATATAATGGGGGCACTACGGTCCGGAGTCCCCGAATGAACCCCGCTCTCCAGTCGATCGCCGACGATCTCTTCGGCTACCTCGGGAAAACCTTCCCGGTGTGCTGCGGGAGCGACGAATTCCACTATTTTCCCCAGATCGTCCCCGCGCAAGAGGGCTGGACGGGGTGGGACGACTTTTCTCCGGAACGCGTCGAGGAGGCAGGGAAGCGGCTTTCTTCCGCGGAGAACGCTCTCGACCTCTTCCGGAGCGGAAATGACGACCCGGATCTCTACGCCGATGCGGAAACCCTCCGGCGGATGGCGAGAACGCTCAGGGAACAGCTGTGCGAAGTCCGTTTCCAGGAAACGCAGCCCACGTTTCACCTGACCGTCATGTGCACCGCCCTTGCCTCTTCCCTCAGAGACCCCGACCGCCGGGCGTGGGGGATCCGGGCAAAGACCATTCCCACGTTCCTGACGCGGGCGACGGACACTCTCGCCGACATGCCGCAACTCTTCCGGGACCAGGGGCTGGCGATGATCCGGGACACCAGGGGGTGGCTGCGATCCCTCGCGATGCCGGAGAGCGAGGTGGCTCCCGTCCTCTCCGCGACGGAGCGGTTCGAGGATTTCTTGAGGAACGCCCCGACCAGGAGCGATTATCTGCTCCCCTCCGACATCGCGGAGCGGATCGTCAGGGAGCATATCGGGTGCGGGGTCGGCATGGACGAAGTCCGCGACGCCATCCTGGAGGAGATCCGCGAGATGGACGGGGTCATGGGAGCGGAATGCCGGAAACTCTTCCCCGGGGAGAGCTGGAGGGAGGCGGTCCGGAAGATCCCCCTCCCGGAGATCCCGGAGGGGGGGACGCTGGCGCTCTACCGCAAAGAGGCCGATGCGCTTCTGCGCCGCTGCATCCGGGAAGGGATCGTGCCGGAAGCCCTCCCCGGGGCAAGCCCTTTGCAGGTCGTCCTGCTGCCTCCGTATCTCAAGGCGATCCGGGCCGCCTCGGCGTACAGCTTCACTCCCGAAAACCCGTCGCAAAAGGGGACCTTTTTCATCGTGCCCTCCGACGGTTCCTGGGATGACAACCGGGAAGATCTCGTCGATTACCGGATGCTCACGGCNNTGGGCCTGTTTCGCCGAGGAGCTCATGCGAGTGACGGGTTACTTTTCCGGGCCGGCGGACCGGCTCCTGCTGGCGAAGAGACGGTACCGGCGGGCGGTTCGCGGTCTGGTCGACCTCGACCTGCAGACAGGGAAGCTCGATCAAATCTCCGCCGCCGATCTTCTCGCCGATTCGGGGTTCCCGAAGGACGCCGCGTACTCCGTCGCCGCGAAGTATGCGCTGAGGCCCGGGTACCAGGTGTGCTACACTTTCGGACTCGGGCGATTTCTGGACCTTTACGGCCGTTACGGAACGCACGGCGCGAAGAGATTCGTCGAATCGGTTCTCTCCTGCGGGGAGATCGGGTTCGACCTTTTGGAGAGAGTCCTGCGCACGCGCTTCGGGTGACCGCCAGGCATCCGGGCACCGCCCGTCACGGGAGGCCGCCGCACACGGGGGACAGGATATGGAGGATTTTCTCGGCTACCACTCGGAATGGAACCTGGGGTCCCCGGGAGGATGGGATTACCAGCGGATCACCCAGATCATCGGGAAGGAAGTGTGGAACAGGCTGAATGCGATCCGGACGATCGGGGTCGACCTCGATTTCGACCATCCCCTCCTCTATCCCATCAACGGGTTCGTGGAGATGCTCCTCGAAGCGTACCGCGCGAGGGAAGGGAGAAACCCGGGGGTCATCGCCGTGGTCGCCGAGGAGGAGACCCTGGAAGACGTCACCGAGAATGTCAACCTTGCCGCAAAGCTGAGCGAAATCGATGGAATCAAAGGGGTTCTCCTGGCTCCCCATGAGCTGGAATACCGAAACGGCAGGGTATGCCACCGGGGCAGGCCCGTCTCCCTGATCTTCATGGACTTCAACACCGACATCCTCCTGTCGCTGCACCGGAAACGGGACCTTTCCCCCCTGCTCACGGCGGTCCGGGAAGGGCGGGTCATCAATCCCCGGGGGACCGAGCCGATCAACGTGAAGAGCACGTTCGAGCTCATCACGGGCTCCTGCCGGAACCGGTTTCACCCGGAAACCGTGAGACGGACCCCCTGGACCCGCAAGTTCCACCCCCGGAAGACGGACGGCCCGAAGGGGGAGGCGATCGATGATCTCATCGAGTGGACGCGGAAACGGTGGGACGGACTGGTCCTCAAGCCCGAGCGGGGGTACTCGGGAAAAGGAGTCCGCGTGGGAGGGGTCCACACAGATGTCGAGGAGGCGATCGGGATTGCGTTG
>DOTC01000243.1 GCA_003513855.1 Deltaproteobacteria bacterium
GAGCGTAGCGGAGTGGAATCCCCCCGCGAGCCAGGGGCCTCCCTCTGGGAGCGGCCTCCCCCGGAAGAGTTCCCACTGGAGTGCACCATGTGGGGAAGGCGTCATGTCCCGGCTCCATTGCGCAGGAGGATATCGCCGTGAGTTCTGACCTCCTCTCGGTAAGGGACCTCACTGTCTCCTTCCGCACGGAGAAGGGGAAGGTGCGTGCCCTGTTCGGGGTCTCATTCTCCCTGTTCCCCGGCGAGACGCTTGGACTCGTGGGCGAGTCCGGATGCGGGAAGACCGTTACGGCACTGTCCATCCTGAAGCTTCTTCCCGCCCCTCCGGCCGAAATCGAGGAAGGGTGCATCCGGTTCCGGGGCAGGGATCTCGTTCCGCTCTCCGACAGGGAGATGTGCCAGGTGCGCGGGAAGGAGATCTCCATGATCTTCCAGNNCAGGAGCCGATGACGTCGCTCAACCCCGTTCTCACCATCGGCGACCAGGTCGCCGAGGTGTTCACCGCCCACCGGGCGGGCGGGAAGACGGAGGCCGCCGAACGGGCGGTGCAGTGGCTGCGGCGGGTGAAGATGCCGGATGCGGAAAGGAGGGCGCGGGAGTACCCGCACCAGATGAGCGGCGGNNGACGTCACCATCCAGGCGCAGATCCTCTCCCTCATCCGGGAGATGCGCGAACAGCAGGAGATGGCGATCCTTCTCATCACCCACGATCTCGGGGTGGTCTCGGAGGTCGCCGACCGGGTGGCGATCATGTACCTGGGCCGGATCGTCGAGATCGCAGGGACGGCCGACCTCTTTGCCGACCCCATACACCCCTACACGGAGGGGTTGCTCCGCTCCCTTCCCGGGAAGAGGACCGGAGAACGAAGGCTCCCGTCGATCCCGGGGACGGTCCCGGACCTCGACGCCATCCCGCCGGGGTGTCCCTTCGCGGACCGGTGCCCTTTCCGGCAGGAGGCGCAGGCCCGATTCCGCGCCGGGGAAACGGAAACGGACGAACTGGCGGTCTGCGACCGGGTGGATCCCCCCCTCGAGGAGTACGCCCCGGGCCACCGGGCGGCGTGCCACTATCGGAGGAAGGTCCGGAAGGGGGAGGACGGATGAGCCGGGGAGACGGACCTCTTCTCTCTCTGGAGAATATCTACAAGTTCTTCCCGGTGAGGAAATCGTTCTTCGCCGCCGGGACGCTTCGCGTGCACGCGGTCGACGGTGTCTCGATCGACGTGCCTTCGGGGAAGACGGTGGGGCTGGTGGGAGAGTCGGGATGCGGGAAGACGACGCTCGGCCGGATGGCGATCCGCCTGATCCCCCCCGACGCGGGAAGGGTGGTCTTCGAGGGGCGGGACATCACGACGCTCGCCGGCGAGGAGCTCCGCCGGATCCGGAGCAAGATGCAGATCATCTTCCAGGATCCCTACTCCTCCCTGAACCCCCGGATGCGGGTCCGCGACATCGTGGGGGAGGGGTGGCGGGTCCACGGGATCGCCCGCGGCGCCGAGGCCCGGGAGATGGCCGGGCGGCTTCTCCGGCGGGTGGGGTTGTCCGCCGACGCCGCCGACAAGTACCCCCACGAGTTTTCGGGGGGGCAGAGACAGCGGATCGGGATCGCCCGGGCGATCGCCCTCTCCCCCCGGCTCGTCGTGGCCGACGAGCCGGTGTCGGCCCTGGACGTCTCCGTGCAGGCGCAGATTCTGAACCTGCTCCGCGACATCCAGGAGGAGTACGGGATGGCCTACCTGTTCGTCTCCCACGACCTGCGGGTGATCCGCCACGTGAGCGACACCGTGGCCGTGATGTATCTGGGGAAAATGATGGAAGTCTCCCCGGCCGAAGACCTGTTCCGGGAGCCGCTCCACCCCTACTCGCGCAGCCTCCTCTCGGCGGTGCCGATGCCCGGAGGCGCGCTGCGGGAAAAGATCGTCCTTGCGGGGGAGATCCCGAGCCCGATTCACATCCCCGCCGGGTGCCGGTTCCACACCCGCTGCTTCATGGCGCAAAGGATGTGCGGGGAGGTCTCTCCCCTCCTGCGGGAGTGCGCCCCGGGGCGCTACGCGGCCTGCCACTTCGTGTAGGGGGACGCACCTTCCCGGAGCCGCACCGGTCCGGGGCCACCCGTCAGGCGAACGACCGTTTCCGGGCCACGCCCGCAAAGTTGTGGCGGCAGTAGGGGCAGAATTTCCAGTGGGGGGAGACCATCTTCCGGCACGACGGGCAGCTTGAGACGAGGGAGTGGCCGCACCCCGGGCAGACCACGAAGTCGGCCCCGAGGGACACGCCGCACTGCGGGCAGCCGGCGCCGAACTCCTCCTCGGTTTCCACGACCCGGTACAGCTCCGCGAGCGTCGTCACCCCGTCCTTCACCTTGGCAAGCGCCGCCTGGCCGAGCGTCACCATCCCCTTGGCGACGGCGAGCTGGCGGACGTCGGTCTCGGAACCGTTCCCCGTCACGAGATCGCGCATCTGCTGGTGGAACGGCAGGATCTCGAAAATCCCGGTCCTTCCGCGGTATCCGGTCCTCCCGCACGCCTGGCACCCCTCCCCTTGGGAGAATGCGATCTCCCCGTTGTTCGACTTTGCGAGGCCGATCCGCGCGAGATCCCGTTCGGACGGCTGGACCTTGACGCGGCACTTCGGGCAGATGACCCGCACCAGCCGCTGGGCCACGATGGCGATCAGGGTGGAGGCGATGAGGTAGGAAGGGACCCCGAGGTTGCGCAGCCGGGTGATGGTCCCCGCCGAGCTGTTGGTGTGCATCGTCGAGAGGACGAGGTGGCCGGTCAGCGCCGCNNTTGGCCGAGTCGAGGATCCGGATGACCACCTTTTCCCCGAACGAGGCGGGCATCGTGGAGACGCGCAGGTCGAGCGCCTTTGCCCCCACCCGGACCCCGATCCGGCCATCCTGGGGAAGCCGTTTCTCCGCGATGTCCATCTTGGCCATGATCTTGATCCGCGAGATGACCGCCCCCTGCACCCACTTGGGGAGCTCTAGGGACTTCCGGAGGACTCCGTCGACCCGGTTGCGGACCAGCATGGTCGTCTTGGAGGGCTCCACGTGGATGTCCGAGGCCCCCTGGTCGACCGCCTCCGCGATGAAGAGGTTCACCATCCGGACGATGGGGGCCGCCTCGCTCTTCTTCCGGAGGTCATCGCTGTCCCTCCTGTCCATCTCCCTCGAGTCCTGCACGACCTCGACCAGACGCTCCTCGGCGATGTCCTTGACGATGGTGTTCAGGGAGGACCCCAGGTTGTAGTGCTGGTCGATCGCCCAGAGAATGCTCGAAGGGCTGGCGATGGAGGTCTTGATGGTGAAGCCGGAGGCGAACCGGACATCCTCGAACGCCTCGAAGCTCAAGGGGTCGGCCATGGCGATGTGGAGGTCCCGGTCGTCGAGCGAGACCGGCACGATCCGGTGCTTCCGGGCGACCTTCTCGGGGATCAACTCGATCGCCTGGGGCTCGACGGGCGTGTTCACCAGGTCGATCAGGGGGATCCCGAGCTGGAGAGAGATGGCCTGGGCGATTTCGTCCTCGGTGGCCATCCCCAGGGAAGCGATGATTTCCCCCAGCTTTCCGCGGCGCGTGCGCTGCGTGGACAGGGCGCGGGTCAGCTCCTCCTCGGACAGGAGTCCGGTCTCCACAAGCAGTTCGCCGACACGCTTCCTTCCCGATGCCACGGTTCTCCTCCCGGGGAACTAACGGCACGTCATGGTGGTCTATATCGGAAGAACAGGCGGAAACTTGCGTTTGAAACCGTGTTGGTGCTCCGGCATCAATATGTTGTAGGAGGGGACAGGAATGGTGCGAAGACACGGAAATCGATGCCCCCGGTGCAACGGGGCGATGGTATACGAGCGGTTCCAGGACATGCTGGACCTCTTCTACGCCTGGAGGTGCCTCAACTGCGGAGAGATCGTCGATCCGGTGGTGGCACGGAACCGGGAGCCGGAGAGAAACCACAAGAAAAGGGCGGTTGGGTAAAATTCCGGTTGATTATCAGGAAGTTGTAAATGATAATTCCGGTCTTTTCGTTGACAGGTCTCCCTGATTTGTGGTATCGTACCCCCGATCAATCAGACATATGGGGTAGGGGGAAGGGTGCGAGACCGTTTCACGTTTTCCGTCCAGGTCGGGGCCGGTCCGCGATCCCGGGAATTCCGGATCGGGCGGACGGGGCTCGTTCTGACCGTCGGGATGGTCGCCTTCTTTTTCGTCCTGGGGACGCACTTTATCTATGATTACAGGGAGAATTTCTCGAAAACGAGGGAGCTCCAGTCCCTTCGGCACCGGGTCAGCGAGCAGAACCTGACGCTCTACAACCTCTATGCGAAATTCGAGAGTATCGAGACCGAGGTCGAGCGGATCCGAACGCTCGACGCCCGGGCCCGGTCGCTCATCCACATCAACGAGGAACTGGCTCCGGGCAGGAAGAAAGGCAGGCAGGGAGAGGGAATCGGGGGGGCGGAAACGCCCGAGTCCGCCGCGGCGGACCGGCTGGACACCCTCCTCGACCTCCGGTGCGACCGGCTCAAGGAAAGCCTCCTGGTGGACGGGAAGAACCTCGAGGTCCTCTGCGAGAAGCTCGACGCCCGCAGGACCTACCTGGAGAGCCTGCCCTCCCTGTGGCCGGCGCGGGGGCTGGTCGCGTCGGGGTTCGGCGTCCGGCTCTCCCCCTTTACCGACAC
>DOTC01000210.1 GCA_003513855.1 Deltaproteobacteria bacterium
CTCCCCGCCAACGAGGGGAGGGGGTACGTCCTGCGGAGGATCATGCGCCGGGCCCTGCGCCACGGGAAGAAGCTGGGGTTCGACGGGCCGTTCCTGCACAAGGTGGCGGCCGCCGTCGTCCGGGACTTCTCTCCCGCCTATCCCGAGCTGGAAAGGAGCGCATCCTTTATCGACACGGTCGCCCTGAACGAGGAGAAGCGCTTTCTCGAAACGCTCGACGCGGGGCTGCGCATGGTGGAGGAGGAGTTCGCCCGGATCGGGAACGCGGGCGCCAGAGTCTTCGCGGGGTCCGTCGCGTTCAAGCTGTACGACACGTTCGGCTTCCCTGTCGACCTGACCGCGGACCTGTGCAGGGAGCGCGGGGTGACCCTCGACACCGAGGGGTTCGAGGCCGAGATGGAGAGGCAGCGCGCCCAGTCCCGCGAGGCCTGGAAGGGGGGCGAGGTGGGCGTCTCCGATGCGGCTACCGGCGAGCTTTCCCGGACCGGGGTGTCCGTCGAGTTCGTCGGATACGACCGTCTCGAGGCGGCGGCCAGGGTGGTTGCCCTGTTCCGGGACGGGGAACGGGTCATGTCGGCGGTGGAGGGCGAGGAGGTCGACCTGGTGACGGACGTCNNGCGGACCCAGGCGAACCACACCGCCACCCACCTCTTGCAGGCGGCCTTGCGCAAGGTCCTGGGGGCGCACATCAAGCAGGCGGGCTCCTACGTCGGCCCCGACAAGCTCCGGTTCGATTTCACCCACTTCGAGGCGACCCCGGCGGACGCTCTCCGGATGGTGGAGGATGCCGTCAACGACGCCGTCTTCTCCGACAGGCCGGTGACCTGGGAGCGCCTCCCGTACGAGGAGGCGATCGCCAAGGGGGCGATGGCGTTCTTCGGGGAGAAGTACGCAGACGAGGTCCGGATGGTGACCGTACCCGGCGTGAGCCGGGAGCTGTGCGGGGGGACCCACGTCCGGCACACCGGCGAGATCGCGTTGTTCCGGATCGTCTCGGAGGGGGCTCTGGCCGCCGGGGTCCGCCGGATCGAGGCGCTGACCGGCCCCGGGGCCTTCCGCCACCTTCGGGAGGACGCCGACCGGGTTCTCCAGATCGCCCTGGACCTAAAGGTTTCCCCTGCCGACGCCGTCGAACGGGTGCGAAAACTCCAGGCGCAGGTCAGGGCGCTGGAGAAGGATGTCCAGGAGGCGAGGCGCCGGTCGGCGCGGGATCTCGTGGGCGAGGTGCTCGCGAAGGCCCGGGATGTGAAGGGCGTCCGCGTGGTCGAGGCAAAGGTGGAACCGATGGATCCCGCGGCGCTGCGCGAGCTGGCCGATGCGGTGAAGGGAAGGCTCAAGAGCGGCCTCCTGCTCCTGGGAACCGTGGAGGAGGGCCGATGCCATCTGGTCGCGGGGGCGACCCCGGACCTTGCTCCCGCCTATTCCGCTTCCGAGATCGTCAAGAACGCGGCCCGGTTCGTGGGCGGAGGGGGCGGAGGACGCCGGGACATGGCACAGGCGGGGGGATCGAACGTGGAAGGGGTTGACTCCGCGGTGTCGTCGCTCTCCGCGTGGCTTGCCGAGAGGGGTTCCTAGCCAGGCTAAGATTCCCGCTCGAGGGCGTTCAGGTACAGCTGGATCAGCTTGTTGAGCGGGTCCCGGTAGAGGGCTTTCTCCCACGCCTCGCGGGCCTCCTCCTTCCTACCGAGCAGGTACAGGATCACGCCCCGCTGGGCGAGAACGGGAACCAGCCCGGGCCGGCTGGCGATCGCCATGTCCAGCTCCTCGAGTCCTTCCTCGAGGCGACCCGCTTCCCGGAGGGCGGCGGCCAGCCGGATCCGCAGGTCGGGAAACCCGGGCGCGACGAGCAGGGCCTTCCGGTATTCCGCGATCGCCTCCTCCGTTTTCCCGAAGGCGAGGTACAGCGCTCCCAGTTCGGCGTGCAGGTTGGCGATCTTGGCGGCAGGCTCGTTCCCCGTCGCCACGATCCCCGGTCGCGTGAGCGAGGCGGCCGCCTTCTCGTAGGCATCCCGGGCCCCCTCGTACCGGCCCATCTCGCTCAGCGTGATCGACAGCGAGATCAGGGCTTCCGTGTACAAGGGGTTCAGGGAGAGGCTCTTTTCGAACTCCTGCACGGCCTTCTCGAGCTTCCCCCAGTAGTGGTAGATGAGCCCCAGGGTGTAGTGGATGTCGGGGTAGTTCGCCCCGCTCTCCATGGCTTCGCGCAGGATCGTTTCCGCCCGCCGGAAGTCCTTTTCCGCATAGGCCCGCTTCCCGGTGGCGATGAGAATGGACAGTTCGCTGGTCATCGCTTCTTGCCTCCCGGCTCCCCGAATTTCTCCTGGAGGTTTTTCCGGACCTCGGCGGCCTCCTCCTTCTTTCCCTCCTTCTCGAGGGCTTTCGCCAGGAGGGACATCAGGGTCGGCAGGGAGGCCGTGTCGGCATATTCGGACATGGCCCTCCTCCCCCTGGCTTCGGCGCTTTCGTACTTCTTGCGGGACAGGTAGTTGGAGACCACGACGGCTTCGTTCTCCGCAAGGCGGTTGCGAAGCTCCGTTATCCGATTGGCGGCATCCTTCGCATACGGCCCGGAGGGGTCCTGCTCCAGGACGCGTTTGTAGGCCCGGATCGCCTCGATGGTTTTCGTCTGGTCCCGGCCGGGTTTGGCCACCTGTCGGTAGAGGAGCTCCCCTTTCCGGAAGAGGGCGTAGGGGACCTTCCCGTGGGCCGGATACAGGCGCAGGAAATCGTCGTATGCGATTTCCGCCTCCAGGTTGTCCTTGTTTTCCATGTGGGCGTCCGCGAGGGAAAGCTGGGCTTGCGGGGCCAGGGGTGAGTTGGGGAACCGTTCGAGGAGCACCTGGAAATGCTCGATCGCCCGGTCGTATTTTTTCTTCGCGAGCAGCTGCTGCCCCCCGGAGAAGAGATCCGAGTCGGTCAGCCCTTTCTGCTCTGCCAGCTTTCCGGAACAGGAGACGACGAGCAAGGCCGCGGCCATCGGGATGGCGAGAAGGTGGCGCGTCCGCGGCATGGAGACGACGGTAGTATAGCCAACCGGAAAAGTCAATGTTAGGCTGTTCCCTCACGACGCGGTCGGGAGCAACGAGGGTCCGGGAGGGGACATCCATGAAGGGCAAGGTGGCGGTGGTGACGGGCGGGGCCCGGGGGATCGGGTTCGCGACGGCGGTCCGGTTCCTCCAGGAGGGGGCGCACGTGGCGGTTCTGGACATCCGCAACGAATCTGCGGAGCACATGGCGGTGGTGGGACAGAAGTCCGGCGCCCGGTTTCTCCACGTCACGGCCGATGTCGCCTCGTACCGGCAGGTCCGGGAGGCGGGAGAAAGAATCCGGAACGAGTTCGGGAAGCTGGACATCTGGGTGAACAACGCGGGGTGGGACCGGATCACCCCGTTCCTTTCGACGGTTCCTTCGGACTGGGAGAAGGTCGTGGGGATCAACCTGATGGGAACGGTCCACGGCACGCGCGCGGCCCTCGAGGGGATGCTCGCCGGGAACGGGGGCGGGGCCATCGTCAACGTCGCGTCGGATGCGGGGCGCGTCGGGAGCTCGGGCGAGGCGATCTACTCCGCCGCCAAGGGAGGGGTGATCGCCTTCACCAAGGCGATCGCCCGGGAGGTCGCCCGGCAGAAAGTCCGGGTCAACTGCGTCTGCCCGGGACCGACGGATACCCCGCTCCTTGCGGAGAGCTTCCGGGGGGAGGAGGGGGCGAAGATCATCGCGGCGATGCAGCGGGGGATCCCGTTCCGGCGGCTCGGCACGCCGGAGGAGATCGCGGCGGCGATCCGGTTCCTCGCCGCGGACGAGGCTTCCTACATTACGGGGCAGGTCCTGAGCGTGAACGGCGGCTTGAACATGGTGGGGTAGGCGGAATCAGATCCCGAGGTAGGCTTCCCGGATGTCCTCGGATTTCTTGATCTCTTCCGGTTTCCCCTCGGCCTTGATTCTTCCTTCGTGCATGATGTACACGTAATCCGCCGCGTTGAGCGCGGCGTCGGCGTTCTGTTCGATCAGCAGGATGGTGAGGCCCACATCTTCCTTCAATTTGAGGATGGTATCGAACACTTCAAGCACCAGTTTCGGGGCAAGCCCCTGGCTTGGCTCATCCAGCATGATCAACCTGGGCTTCGTCATGAGGGCCCTGCCGATCGTCACCATCTGCTGCTGTCCTCCGCTCAGCGATCCCGCGACCTGCCCCTTTCTTTCCTCGAGAATGGGAAAGAGGGAATAGACGAGCGCCAGGGATTCGTCGAGGGATTTCAACGCCTCCTTCCGGTATGCGCCCATCGTCAGGTTTTCGTAGACCGTCATTCCCTTGAAAAGATGTTTCCCCTCCGGCACGAGGGTGATCCCCAGCTCCACCTTTTCGTGGGTGGGCGCCATCGTGATGTCGGCACCCTCGAACGCCACTTTCCCTCTCCAGGGAACGACCGAGCCGAAAATGGTCGATATCGTCGTCGATTTTCCGGCGCCGTTCGGGCCGAGGAGGGAGGTGATGGTACCTTTTTCGACCGTCAGGGACGGCTGCCAAAGGATCTGCATTGGGCCGTAGCCGGACTCGAGATTCTCAACGGTCAGCAATGGTTCCCTCCGGGGGGCGGCCGAGATACACTTCGATGACGCGCGGGTCGCTGAGCGCCTCTTTTGTCGGTTCATCGACGAGCTTGGCGCCCTGGTGCATGACCATGACACGCTCCGCGAGTCCCGCGACCGCTCTCATGATGTGCTCGACCATCGATACGATGGCGATCTTTTCGCTCTTCCGGATCTCCTTGATGAGATG
>DOTC01000249.1 GCA_003513855.1 Deltaproteobacteria bacterium
GCCTTCCGTTCCCCGGCCGGGGACGGCAAGTCCGTCCTCGACCACTTCGAGTCTCTCCAGTTTCGCAATCCCATCTATCCGGGAACAACGGCCTCCGGGTTCCTGGTCGTCCATCGGGACGAGGGGTACAGGGCAGTCGACGTCGACCTCATCTCCCGGGAGAAGGCCAAAAGCTTCACGTACATCGTCCCCGACCCGTCGTTCAAGGGGGACTACACCCTCGTGGATTTTAACACGCTGTACGACAGCGCGGAGATCGTGGAGATCGAGGAGGAGGAGGCGTTGCGGCGGGAACTCGAGAAGCTCCCCTGCTGCACTGCCAACAAGGACGGCACCGGGTACGGGGACCCGCTGAATCTGGTGTTCGTCGGCAACAACCGGGACATCTTCTCCGCGTTGATTCGCCGAGGCTGGCACGGAACGGAAATCCTCTGGTCGAAGGCGGCCTGGCGAACTTTCAAATCGTTTCTGGGAGGGGGACGCTACCGGTACTCCCCCGTCAGTCCGCTGTACGTCTACGGGCGGCGCCAGGACCTTGCGGCCCAGAAGGCACGCGGCACCATCCACCAGCGCAATCACCTGCGCATGTGGCTTACGCCGCTGCGCTTCCGGGGCAAGAAGGTCTGGGTGGGCCAGATCAGCCGGGATATCGGCGTGAAGTTCACCCTCAAATCGCCAACCATCTCGACGCACGTGATCGATCCCAACGTGGACGAGGCGAGGAGGTATCTCCTCCAGGATCTGGCCTACTCCCAGGCGCTTGCCCGCGCCGCCGCCGTGAAGGGGGTCGGAGAGACGAGCAGGGAATCCCCGCGATTCAACCTCGTCGGAGACCCCTACTTCACGGATGGGCTGCGCGCGGTGATGTTTTTCGAGCCGAGGCCCCGCACGCTGAGCGACCTTGATTTTCTCAAGTTTTGGGAGGTGCCGACGAGACCATTGCCCGGCCCGGATAAGGGGGTGTCTGATGCACCCCGTCGGCCTGATTCCTTCAACGACGCGGCCTTGCGGGCACGCGCCAAGACGGTTGCCGAGGGAGGGATCCGCGTGTCCGCAACGATACCAAGCCCTGAGGAAAGCCGGGACATCTTCGGCGTCGACCTGGAGAAGAAAGGGGTCCAGCCTCTTTGGCTCGAGATCCAGAACGATACGGACCGGCAGCTCTATTTCCTGCCGACGGGGCTGGACCCGGAGTATTTTTCTCCGCTCGAGGTCTCCTTCGGGTACCATGCGCGGTTCTCCGACGACGCCAATGCGCAACTCGATGAGCACATCGAGAGGCTGGGCTTGCGGAATATCATCGACCCGCGCTCCAAGGAGTCGGGCTTCGTCTACACGAACCGGGATAAAGCCAGCAAGTTTGTCGCCGTGGATCTGGTCGGCTGGAAGTGGACCAAATCCCTCAACCTGGTCGTCCCGGCTCCGGGCCGCAAAATTGCCGAAGACCATTATGAACGGTTATTCCAAATGATTTCCCGGTCCGATTTGGTCGAGACCGACGACGAGTCGCATCTGCGCGAGCTGCTCGAGCAGCTGCCGTGCTGCGTGTCGAGCGAGGATGGCGCGCAGGGGGAACCCCTCAACGTCGTGCTGGTCGGAAATCTCGAGGATGCGGCACCCGCCTTCATCCGACGCAGCTACCACTTTGCGCCGGCCGATCCCCGGTATCTCTTCCAGCGCTCCCAGGATGTCTCCGTCAGCAAGCGGGAACGCTGGGTCGCGTCGCAGCCGCACCTCCTTCGCGCCTGGCTGACGACGATCCGCTTCCGGGGCAGGCCCGTCTGGGTCGCCCAGGTGGGCATGCCGCTGGGGGGGCGCTTTGCCCGCACTGCGGAGGACGGCGCACCCCTTCCCATCGACCCCGACGTGGACGAGGCCCGGAACGACCTGGTCCAGGATCTCATCTATTCGCAGTTCCTCGCGAAGATCGGGTTCGTCCAGGGGGTGGGGCAGGTCATGGCATCGAGCCCGCGAACGACGCCGGGCGGGGGGACGTATCACACCGACGGACTTCGGGCCGTCCTCTTTTTCGAGCCGCGACCGGTTCATCTGTCGGAGATCAGGTTCCTGGCGTGGGAGCCGCTCGCCGATCACTACCGGCACCAGGTCGGGAGCGGGGAATCGAAAACCGGTCCCTGAGCCGAAGGTCGCGCGGGGATCAAGCCGGGAGAGCGGATCGCGTCGGACGGGTCCCCCCCATGCATGCATGCCGGATTCAGAATCCGTATCCCAGCTTGAGATAAATTCCGGAGTTATCGCCTTCGCCCTTGGCATATTCCAGGTTCGCCACCATCCCCTCCTCCGGTTTCAGAACGTACTGGATTCCTGCGCCCAGGGCAGGGTACAGGTTCGCACTTTCTGTGCATTTCTTTCCGCTTCCGTAGAGGCAGGCGACTCCGGCGTATACCGTTGCGGTCCATCTCTGTGCGATGCGAAACCGCTCTTCCACCTCGAAGGAGGACATGTACTTCCCGAGATACTGCCCTGACTTGTAGCCGCGAAGGGATACCGGAGGATAGGCGCTTGGCGGAGCACCGGCGGTCCATTGATTGTTCTGACGCACGGCGAACACGTTACCCTTTCCATGTTCCCGGTATCCCTTGAGGTCCAGCCGGTACACATCGAAGTCCTGCGACCCGCCGAGCCATTCCCGGTAGGCGATGTTGTTCAGGTTCATGACCCAGCCTTTGGTCGGGCTGTTGTCGTTGTCGCGCGAATCGTGCATCAAGACGGCCCCACCGCCACCGGACCGGAACCCCGTGAGCCCCAGGGCATTCAGAATCTGGTCGTCGAGCGCAGTCTGTCCGACAATGAGGTAGTTCGTATACAATCCCTGCAGCCCGACGAACCAGTCGTTCTTTACACGATAGAGGTAGCGGGTGGCAACAGCGCTCAAATTGTCCTCGGTCTTGAGCGGAATCCCGGTGCCGAGAAAATCCTCGTAATCATTCTTGATCCTTCCTCCGCCGACGAAGGCGATCAACCGATGGCGGTCGGCACCGAAGGATGTCTTGGCGAATGCGCCGCCTACCGTCGAGCCCGTCGATGTGTATTGGGCTGTTACCCCGAACATCGAGGCCTGCGATTCCTCGTCGAAGTAGTGAATGTAAGCCCCGAGCGCGCCCAGGGACGTCCCGAGCTTCGGGTTCGAGGAGAATATGGGAAGCAGTAACCAGGGCGACTGGGTGCCCGCTTTTTCGGGCGTCGCATCCTCGGAGAGCGCCACGGGAGGAGAAAGCATCGCTGCCATGCACAGAAGGAGCAACCATGCTGTTCGTCTGAACGTGACGTTACAGGCAATCGGGCTGCGACGTTGCCTAACGATCATGATCTCCTTGATACGAATGCCCTGCCATTTATGACGGTGATGATCACTATTCCAATTGTTTGTCATCCCACCGAATTCCGCGAGCCAAGGTGTACGCCGGAATGCAAAAGAAATTGATTTTTCCATGGTAACTATAGTATTCAGGCGAATAATGAATTTAAAGTGTTTCCCGTTACATGCTTCCTTTCACCGGTTGCTACGATTCATGCAGTTGGCGCTTGTCCTGATCGGCCTGGTTATCTCTGCTCGGGGAGCGACGTTCGCATTGCAGCCACCTGAGCGAAATCCGGAAGTCGTTTCTGACCTGGTCAATGAATTCAACCCGCGCTTGGGGACATTTTACTATGTTATCCACTGGTCCGATTCCAAGGTTGCCGATGCAACCATAACCATTGAGCGCGACGGCGATTCCTATCGCATGATCGCCGATGAGGAATCCACAAAATTCCTGGATCGGATATACCGGATAAGGTACCGCGGTGAAACGATTATCCGGGCGGCAGATCTGGCTCCTGTAGAGACCGTTATCAATCAGGAACGCGGGAAAAACAAACAGACCGAACAAATTCGCTATGACGCTGACGGGAAAGCGGAGGTGGTCGTCAGCAAAAAAGAACCCGATGCCTCAGTCACGCAAGAAGCTTATCTTATCAGCGAGGAAACCTTTGCAATCGACATGTTCTCGGCGATCTTTCTGGCTCGCAGTTTCGAGTGGAAGGAAAACGAATCCCAGCAGTTCGATGTTTTTTCAGGAAAGAAACGTTATTTGGTGACATTGGATTGTATTGGAAAAACAGTGTTCAAGGAGGGTGATATCAACATCGACGCCTGGGTTATTCGTCCCGGCGTGCTCAAACAAAACGATCCGGACGCCAAAACAAAACACAGTGAAGCCAGAGTTTATCTTTCGGCCGATGAATCGAGAGATCTGCTCAAAATCAAGACCAATATCGGACTCGGTGCGGTAAAAATGAAGCTGATAAGGTATGAACCGAATCGGTAAACCAAAATGAGCGAAATGGAAAGTCTCGAGAAACGTAAAACTGACCTGCCCCCTTCGTATGACGATGAACAAACGGGCGTGATGGTTTGTTCGTAAGCATCACTGTCCTCTCATAAAAAAGGAGAGCGAAGTCAAAACCTGCGTCGATAACCGCGTCCGGGATCCGGGCGGAAAGGACGAAACTCCAGTCGTGACGGTCACGGTGCGTTAGGATAGGGGCGCGAGGAAGAGGGCGTGCGGTGGTTGTGAGAGGACCGGAGTGGTAATGGGGTTCCGGTCCGTTGAACGGACAGGGACATCATACCGGAGAGGGAAAGACCGATATGGAAATGATCCGGGACCTGTTNNCCGGGTCCGCTGGAAGGCCGCCGGTTACGGACTGCTCACCTTTTCCCTGCCACTCGCTCTGGGCGCGGCGGTCGGACTCAGCTTCGGCTACGGAACGAACGCTGCGATCCTGATCGGTTCGTTGCTCGCCTCCCATACGCTGCTCGGTCTGCCGGTCATCCATGACCTTGGTCTGATGCGGCGTGACTCGGCGGTCGTCACCGTCGGCGCGACGAT
>DOTC01000259.1 GCA_003513855.1 Deltaproteobacteria bacterium
TGGCCCTACCTGGAGAAGCTCTCCAAGGAGGGCGAACTCGGCCGCCGCAAGATCACCCAATACACGCGGTACGGGACGATCCTTCTTTCGGTGATCCAGGGACTGGGAATTGCCGTGGGGATCGAGAACGTCGGCGGTCTCGGGGATGTCGGATCGGTTGTTTACCAGCCGGGGTGGGCGTTCCGTCTCATGACGGTGCTCACCCTCACGTCGGGGACGGCATTCCTCATGTGGCTGGGGGAACAGATCACCGAACGGGGAATCGGGAACGGAATCTCCCTCATCATCTTCGCGGGCATCGTGGCCCGGTTTCCCAGCGGGCTCGTTCGGACGTTCACGCTGATTCGAACGGGGGAAATGGGCCTGTTCGTCGGACTGATGCTCCTCGCGATCATGGTGTTTGTCATCGCGATCATCATCTATTTTGAACGCGCGCACCGGCGGATTCCCGTCCAATACGCCAGACGGATCGTGGGACGGCGGGTGTACGGGGGACAGAGCACGCATCTTCCGCTGAAGGTGAACACCGCAGGGGTCATCCCCCCGATCTTCGCCTCCTCGATCCTGCTCTTTCCCGCCACGCTGGCGAACTTCATCAAGCACCCGGTGACGCAGAAGATTTCCCAGACCCTTACCCCCGGAAACGTCGCCTACGAGGCCCTGTACGTCGCATTCATCATCTTTTTCTGCTATTTCTACACAGCGGTCACCTTCAACCCGGTCGACGTGGCCGACAACATGAAAAAATACGGGGGCTTCGTCCCCGGGATCCGCCCCGGCAAGAAAACCGCGGAGTATATCGACCGCATCCTGACGCGCATCACGCTGGGCGGTGCATTGTACGTCTCGGCTGTCTGCGTATTGCCCAGCATCCTCATCTCCCGGTTCAACGTCCCGTTTTACTTCGGGGGAACGGGGCTGCTCATCGTGGTCGGCGTGGCCATGGACACCATCCAGCAGATTGAGTCGCATCTGATTACCCGCCATTACGAGGGGTTCCTCAAGAAGGGACAAGTGAAAGGGAGGAGGGGATAGCCGATGAGGGGGATCATCCTGCTGGGAGCGCCCGGATCCGGCAAGGGGACGCAAGCGAAGAAGCTTACCGTGTCCTTCTCCATTCCCCAGATCTCGACGGGGGACATGCTTCGCGAGGCCGTGAAGAATGGAACAGAGATGGGTCGACAGGCAAAGACGTTCATGGACCAGGGCGGCCTGGTGCCGGACGAGGTCGTCATCGGTATCGTCAAGGACCGCCTTCAGGAAAAGGACTGCGAAAAGGGATTCATCCTGGACGGGTTTCCCCGGACGATCCCCCAGGCGGAGGCGCTCGATCGCGTCCTGAAGGAGCTCGGTAAGGAGATCAGCAGCGTCCTTTCCCTCGAGGTCGATGAGGAAGAGATTCTGGAGCGGCTGTCCGGACGGAGGACCTGCTCCGGGTGCGGCACCATGTACCATGTGCGGTTCACCCCCCCGAAGACGGAAGGAAGGTGCGACAAGTGCGGCGGCACCCTTCTTCAGCGGGATGACGACAGGGAGGAGACGATCCGGGCGCGGCTGGTGAACTATAAAAAATCCACGAAACCCCTGATCGACTTCTATCGAGGAACCGGGAAGGTCCATGCGGTCAAGGCATCGGGAGACATCGACACGATATTTGAAACGATTTCCAAATTATTGCACTAGGCAATGATCATCATCAAATCGCCTCCGGAGATTGAGGCGATGCGCCGTGCGGGCGCCATTGTCGGTCAGTTCTTTGAAGAGATCAGCAAGCACGTGAGGTCGGGAGTTGCGACGCTTCACCTCGAGGAGATCGCGGAGGAATATGTCGCCAAACTCGGGGTGAGGGGGGCGTTCAAGGGATACCACGGGTATCCCGCCAACCTTTGCACCTCCATCAACGAGGAGGTGGTTCACGGAATCCCGTCCGGAACGCGGGTGCTCCGTGAAGGNNGATATCGTGAGCATCGATTTCGGGGTGGTGCTGGACGGATTCTACGGGGATGCAGCCAGAACGTATGCCGTCGGGAAGATTTCCCCCGAATCCGAGAAACTCCTGACGACGACCGAGCGTGCACTCGAAAAAGCCATCGGAGCTTCCCTGCCGGGGAACCGTCTGGGGGATATTTCCTGGGCCGTGCAGAAGGAGGCGGAGTCGGAAGGATTCTCCGTTGTCCGGGACTTCGTGGGACACGGGATCGGAAAGACATTGCACGAGGAGCCGCAGGTCCCCAACTTCGGATCTGCAGGTACAGGCCCGAAACTCATGCCGGGCATGGTACTGGCGATCGAGCCCATGGTCAACGAGGGGGGATATCCCGTGGAGGTCCTGTCGGACGGGTGGACGGTGGTGACGCGTGACCGCAAGCGGTCCGCACACTTCGAGCACGTGGTGGCGATCACGCCGGACGGAAACAGAATCCTGAGTCTTCCCTGAGGTGCGAGGGAACGGAGAAAAGGAGAACATGCCGAAGGAAGAAGCGATAGAGGTCGAGGGAACAGTCATCGAGCCGCTTCCGAACGCGATGTTCCGTGTGGAACTGGACAACAAGATGAAGGTTCTCGCCCACATATCGGGAAAGATGCGGATGCATTTCATCAAGATATTACCCGGTGACCGCGTGACGGTGCAGCTCACACCATACGACCTGACGCGGGGCCGGATCGTGTACAGGACAAAGTAGGAGAGAGACGCGATGAAAGTCAGGCCATCGGTCAGGAAGGTATGCGCAAAATGCAAGGTGATTCGCCGGAAAGGCGTCGTCCGCATCATTTGCGAAAACCCGAAACACAAGCAACGCCAGGGTTAGAAACGACCCTGCCCGGGCGCATCGTGAGGAGATCCCTTTGGCACGAATAGCTGGAGTCGACATTCCGAAGACAAAGAAAATCGGGACGGCGCTGACCTACATCTACGGGATCGGGGCGGCTGCCGCCCAGAAGATTCTGCAGGATGCGAGGGTTTCCCCCGACACGAGGACGAGCACCCTCACCGAGGACCAGATCGCCCGAATCCGTGACGTCATCGACGCCCATTATCACGTGGAAGGGGATCTCCGTAAGGAAATCTCCATGAACATCAAGCGCTTGATGGATCTCGGATCGTACCGGGGCCTGAGGCATCGCAAGGGACTGCCTGTGAGAGGGCAGCGGACCCACACCAATGCCCGTACGAGGAAAGGGCCGCGGAAGGGCGCGGTAGCGAAGAAGAAGGAACCGACGAAGAAGTAGAGGCAACGGGAACCTACCCCACCCGCGGGAAGCGGGAAATCGGAGGCACGATGGCGACACCGAGGAAAAAAGGGAAAAAGAAGGTTCGCAAGAACGTCCCGGTGGGAGTGGCCCACATNNAAGGCGACGTTCAACAACACCATGATCACGATAACCGACCTGGACGGGAACGCCCTTGCCTGGTGCAGCGCAGGGTCCAAGGGATTCAAGGGATCCCGGAAGAGCACCCCCTTCGCAGCGACCATTGCCGCCGAGGAAGTCGCGAAGAAGGCGATGGAATGCGGCGTCAATTCCCTGACGGTGTATATCAAGGGGCCCGGATCGGGACGGGAGGCGGCCCTTCGGACGTTGCAGGCGGCGGGACTCAAGATCAATTACATCCGCGATGTAACGCCCATCCCTCACAACGGTTGCCGCCCTCCGAAACGACGGAGGGTGTAAGCGACGTAAAAAGGAGTTACAGGAGGAAATTCTTTGGCCAGGTATCGTGAAGCGGTTTGCCGTCTTTGCCGGCGCGAAGGGATGGAGTTGTACCTGAAGGGGGACCGTTGCTTCACCGAGAAGTGCGCCATCAAGCGAAGGGGATACCCCCCGGGGCAGCACGGGCAGCGCCGGATGAAAAAACATAGCGATTATGGAGTGCAGCTTCGGGAGAAGCAGAAAGCAAGGAGAATCTACGGGCTCCTGGAGAAGCAGTTCCGGAACACCTTCGAAAAAGCGGACCGGATGAAAGGGAAGACCGGCGACAATCTGCTGATTCTTCTCGAAAGGCGGCTCGACAATGTCGTGTACAAACTCGGCTTTGCCGTAACACGCCGCGAGAGCAGACAGTTGGTTCGCCACGGGCACTTTCTCGTGAAGGGGCGGAGGGTCAACATCCCTTCCTTTCTCGTCCGGCCGGGCGATGTCGTCGAGTTGCGGGAAAAAAGCAGGAAGATTCCGTCGATCAATGACGCCCTTGACGCCGTGGTCCGCAAAGGCATTCCTCCCTGGCTCGAACTGGACAGGGAACAGTTCCGCGGGAACGTCAAGACGATTCCCTCCCGGGCTGACATCACGGAACCGATCCAGGAACAGTTGATTGTGGAACTTTACTCGAAGTAGATCCTCCGGTCAGGAGAAGGGGGTAGCATGTTTCAGCGAAACTGGAAGCAACTGATCAAACCGCGCCGCATCGACGTTGCTACGGACACGGCCACGGGATTCTATGGAAAGTTCACGGCAGAACCTCTCGAACGAGGGTTCGGCACCACGCTTGGGAACGCCATCCGAAGGGTCCTGCTTTCCTCGTTGCAGGGATCCGCGATCACATCGGTCCGGATCGAGGGCGTGCAGCACGAGTATTCCACGATGATCGGCGTCGTCGAGGATGTGACAGATATCATCCTGAATCTCAAGGAAATCCGGCTGCGGATGCACTCGCCCGAACCGCGGTTGATTTCCCTCGAGGCGAGAGGGCCGATGCGCGTGAGCGCCGCGAACATCAAGACCGACCCGATGGTGGAGATCCTGAACAAGGACCACCACCTCGCGGAATTGTCCGAAAACGCCACCTTGAAGATGGAAATGACCGTTCGTATGGGAAAGGGATACGTGCCCGCAGAGCGGAATCTCGAGGAGGGCGCCCCGATCGGAACCATCCCGATCGATGCCATCTTCTCCCCCGTGAAGAAGGTGAATTTCACGGTCACGAACGCCCGCGTGGGGCAGCAGACGGACTTCGACCGCCTGACCCTGGAAGTATGGACCGACGGAGCCATTCTCCCGGCGGACTCTGTCGCTTATGCAGCAAAGATCCTCAAGGACCAGCTCACGGTCTTCATCAACTTCGACGAGGAAGTGGAGATGCCGGAGGAAATCGCGGTCCTCGAAGAAGGAGCGGTCAACGAAAATCTGTACAAGCCGGTGGAAGAACTCGAGCTCTCGGTAAGAGCCTACAACTGTCTGAAAAACGCGGACATCAAGTATATCGGCGAGCTGGTGCAGAAGACGGAACAGGAGATGCTCAAGACCAAAAATTTCGGCAAGAAGAGCCTCAACGAGATCAAGGACGTCTTGCACGAGATGGGTCTTTCCCTCGGGATGTCGGTGGAAGGGTTCACGCCGGAGAGGTTTGCCCCCCCCCGACAAGAAGACTGACCATACCACGATACGCGAGGAAGACGTATGCGGCATGCCATTGCCCACAGGAAATTGGGGCGGACACCCGGCCATCGGAAGGCCCTGTTGCGCAATATGATGAACGCGCTTGTGCGGTCGGAGCGGATCGAGACCACGATCGCAAAAGCGAAAGAGGTCCGAAGGCTGGCGGACAAACTGATCACGCTGGGAAAAAAGGACACCACGCACGCGCGAAGGCGCGCCTTCTCCCTGCTGAGTGACAAGAAGAACACGCAGAAGATCTTTGCCACACTCGCATCCCGGTTTGCCGGCCGGGAGGGCGGGTACACCCGGATTGTAAGGACGGGGTACCGCGCCGGGGACGGATCCGAGATGGCGATTCTCGAGTACCTGCCCGCGGAAGAGAAGATGGTGAAGGCAAAAAAGGGGAAAAAGAAGAAAAAGACCGAAACGGCGAAGGCGGGAGCCAAAACCGCAGAAACCAAGAAACCTCCGCGGGCCGCCAAAAAAGCGACAACCGGGAAACCCCCGACACCTCGCGGGAAGAAGGAACGACCCGAAGGGGAGGCGGCAAAACCGACGAGAACCCGCCGGAAGAAGGAAGAGCCCGGGTAACGGTTCCAACGATCCGGAACCAGGGAAGGGGAAATTCGCAGGAAGCGGCCCAGAGTGGCCGCTTTTTTTTCCTCCAGATGATATTCCCTTGACGGGTAACCGCAGTGCCTATACTATGATAATGATTTTCAAATTCACTATGGAGACGGTTTCCCTCCTTTGGATTCTCTCCTCAAGCGAATCAACCTGGAAATTGCGGCAATCGGCGGGAAAAGAAGCAGAAGCCGGGCACAGGTGATCGAAGTATTCTTCCGGACGGGGCCCCATGCCACCCTGGAGGATCTTACCCATGCCGTCAGAAAACGGAACCGTTCTGTCGGATACGCGACCGTCTACCGGACCATGAAACTTCTGGCAAAACTCGGGTATGCCAAAGAGCTCGATTTCGGCGACGGCCCCAAGAGGTACGAAAGCAATCTCGAGTCGCACCACGACCACCTGGTATGCCAGGAATGCGGTCTGGTATCCGAGTTCCAGGAGCCCCGGATCGAATCCCTTCAGGAACAGGTGGCGAAACAACACGGGTTCCTGCCGACGATGCACCGTCTCGATATCTACGGACTTTGCCGGCAATGCGCACTTGCCGGAAAGAAGGAAAACTGACGAATGACGGGACTTCCTGACGCCGCCGCGAAAGTTGCGGGAGCGGTGATCCTGGTCGGAAACCCCAACGTGGGGAAGAGCGTGGTCTTCGGCTATCTCACCGGCAGGTATGTAACCGTTTCCAATTACCCGGGGACCACGGTGGAGGTGTCACGGGGGCAAGCCAGGGGGCGCGGGAAGTCCGTGGAGGTCATCGATACACCCGGGGTGTATTCGCTTCTGCCCATGTCCGAGGACGAGCGGGTGACGCGCGATATCCTGATGCGCGAGACGGATGCCCGCGTACTGCACGTGTGCGACGCCAAGAACATGCGGCGGTCCCTCATGCTCACGATTCAGCTGGCGGAGATGGGCGTGCCTCTGATCCTGGCCGTCAACATGGCGGACGAGGCTCGGAACCGTGGTGTCATGCCGAACCTGGGAGGTCTGGAAAGCCGACTCGGTGTCCCTGCTGTTCCTACGGTTGCCGTTCGGAAGAAGGGTGTCGACCGCCTCTTGCCGCTCCTGGAACATGCGACCTCCTCCCCTCTGCGTCTCGATTACGGGGAGCCGATCGAGCGGGCCATCTTTCGGATGGAACGACTGTTGCCCGATATGACCCCGATCGGCAAACGGGCCCTCGCCTTGATGCTCCTCTGCGGGGACGACTCCCTGACCCCTTGGCTCGCGGAGAGCGTAACAGGGGAGAATATCCGGAAAATGAACGCTGTGCGGAACCGGGTCGTGGAGGAAAACGGGGAGGACATCTCCTACCGTGTGAACAAGTCCCGGCTCGTCTGGATCGATGCTCTCCTCTCCGAACTGGGAGAGGAGCCGTCCGAATCCCGGGGGACGGATTGGGCGAACCTGTTCGGGAAGTACGCGATGGACCCTCTTTTCGGCATCCCGATCCTTCTTTTTGTCCTGTTCCTGGCATACGAGTTCGTGGGAGTCATCGGGGCGGGATATCTGGTGGACCTCCTGGAGGGGGGGGTGTTCGGAAAAGGGATCGTCCCGGCCGCCGCATGGATTGTGGAGAGGACGATCCCCTCGGAATTTCTCCGGGACATGCTCGTCGGTCCCTACGGCATCATCTCCATGGCTCTATCCTATGCAATCGCCATCGTGCTGCCGATCGTGGGGACCTTTTTCCTGGGGTTCGGGATCCTGGAGGATTCGGGCTATCTGCCCCGACTCGCGGTCATGGTGGACCGGGTCTTCAAGAAAATCGGATGCAACGGGAAGGCGGTGCTCCCGATGATTCTGGGTCTGGGCTGCGACACCATGGCCACGCTTACGACCCGGATCCTCGAGACCCGGAAGGAGCGCCTCATCGTGACGCTTCTTCTTGCCCTGGGCGTGCCGTGCTCCGCCCAGCTCGGCGTGATTCTCGGGATGCTCTCGGACGTCGGTCCCTTTGCCACGGCGGTGTGGGGGGGGATCCTCGTCGGGGTGATCCTTCTGGTCGGATACCTCGCATCCAAGGTCATCCCGGGGGATCCATCCGACTTCATCCTCGAGATCCCGCCGATCCGGATGCCGCAGATTTCCAACCTGGCGATCAAGACGATGGCCCGCATCGAGTGGTACCTCAGGGAAGCCGTACCTCTCTTCGTGATCGGAACCCTTATCCTGTTCGTCGCGGACCGCATGGGATGGCTCCTGTGGATGCAAAAGGTTGCCGAGCCGATCGTCGTGGGTGCTTTGAACCTCCCCCCCAAAACCACAGAGGCCTTCCTGATCGGGTTCCTCCGGAGGGATTACGGTGCCGCCGGGCTGTTCGACATGGCGCGGGCGGGGCTTCTGACCAATCTCCAGGTCGTTGTGAGCCTCGTGACGATCACGCTATTCATCCCCTGCCTCGCGAACTTCCTGGTCATTATCAAGGAGCAGGGGGCAAAGGTGGCGGCGGGGATCGCCGTGTTCATCTTTCCGTTCGCCGTAATCGTCGGTGCGGCCGTCAACTTCGCATCCAGGATCCTCGGCGTCCGATTTTAGAAAGGGGAGATGTTTTCTTGATCATCCGGTGCCCTCTTTGCCAGTATAAGATCGACACCAACGACCGAGGGTGCCACACGGGGTGCCCGATGGGAAAATCGTGCTCTCTCGTCTGCTGCCCCCGCTGCCATTATTCGTTCCCCGTGCCCGAGTCGAAGGTGGTGAATTTCGTTCGATCCCTTCTCTCGAAAGGATCCCGACGATGACCGAATACGGGAAGGATGAAATCCTCGAGCTGGTGTGGACACTCCGGGAGGAAGGAAGTTCCACGCGCACCCATATTCTCCGGAGGACGGAAGAGGACCAGCCGGAGAGACTTCTGGAGGAGCTTGCCGCCGCAGGCCTTCTGGAAGCATCGGGGGATCAGGTAAAGCTCACGGAACAAGGGGAGGAACGCGCGCGCGTGATCATACGAAGACACCGTCTGGCGGAGGTGCTGCTCAATAACCTTTTCGACCTCGACAACAGCCAGGTGGAGAGCACTGCGTGCAAGTTCGAGCACATCCTCACGAAAACCGTGACGGAAAGCGTGTGCACTTTTCTGGGGCATCCGCCCGTCTGCCCGCACGGAAGGCCGATCCCCCGGGGGGAGTGCTGCGACAAGATCCGGACCGAGATCAAACCGCTCGTAACCCGTCTTTCGGACGGCATCCTGGGCGAGGAAGTCCGGATCGTTTTCATTACCCCGAAATCCCGAAGGCGCCTCGAGAAGCTGAGTTCTCTTGGAATCGTTCCCGGCAGCCGGATCCGTCTCCTTCAGAAAAATCCCTCGTTTGTTCTGGAAATCGGCGAGACCACCGTTGCCGTCGACAAGGACATCACGGATGAGATCTACGTCAAGAAAACGTAAATTCCATGCCCTCTTTCTGGTGGTAATCTTCTTCCGAACCGCTGTGGGGACGCCTCCCGCACTGGCCGGATCTCTCCCCGAGCCCTGTATCCTGCTGAAGGTGTCCGACTCCTCGATCCCCCACGATATGGCGAAAAACAGGCTGCATGGCCTGCAACTCCGGTTGGAACAGGGTCTTCACGTCCAATGGGTTTCGCCGGAACCGACCGGCCAAGCCGGACGGGAGGCGGGGGACCTCTTTCCCCTTGCCGACGAGAAGGGGCTCGAGACGATCTCGGCACATCTGGGGGAAGCGCTTCGTCACATGGACAGGATGGAAACGGAAGCGGCGGCGGGGAGACTTTCCGATGCGGAAACCCTCGCCCGGTCCTTCCGCCTTGGGGAGACCACGAAGCCGTATCTCGCAGAGGTGTTCCTCCGGAGGGGCATCCTGTTCCTGTGGGAAGGAGAAGCAGAGAAAGCGGAGGAAATGTTCGCGCGTTCCCGGCAATTCCGACCGGAATTCGTTCCGGATCCTGCGATGTTTTCCCCCCCCTTCCTCGAGGCCTGGAAGGGTTCCGGTGAGCGGCCGCCCCCGCAAGCGGAACTTCTCGTTACCTCTCTGCCTCCGGGTGCGAAGGTCTACCGGAATGGAGAGGAGGCAGGATCGACGCCGGCACACGTCCGCATTTCCGGATCGGGACCCGTCCGGATCCAGGTTCACGCGGAAGGGTACCTGCGCAGCGAAAGGATCGGCCAGTGGCTTCCCGGCGATTCCGAAACGCTGGATTTCCCCCTTGTGAGGGACAGGAATGCCGCTCTTGCAGAGACCCTGTCCTCCTCCCCTGACGGAAAGGAGGCGGGGCCCCTGCTTTCCCGGATGCTTGTGGAAACCGGTGCGAGCAGAGCGGCACTGCTTCTGCTCGAGGTGGTTCGGGAGAGCCCGGTGTTGCGCGTCCTCTCCCAGGCACAGGGCGAAGATGTCCCGGTCGTGCTGGGGACGGTCGAGTGGCCCGAGGGAAAGGAAGGCGACGAGCACGTCGCAGCATCCACCCTGGAGATGCTGAAAGACGCGGGCTGGCCGGCACAATCCGGCACGGACATGGCGAGGGCCCCATGGTACCATCAATGGTGGGTCTGGGTGCTGATCGGAGTCGCCACCGTGGGAATCGCGACGGGCATCGGGGGAAGCGGAGGCGGAGGAGATTCCGGAAGCTCCACGGGGACGATCGGGGTGAATTTCTAGCAAAGGAAGGGTGCACCTTGCGGGTTCCGGGGAAAAGCAGCGGTGCCCAGCCGGACGATCCACGACATCCCCGGAACCCTTGGGCAACCAATCCATGACACCCTTGACGGACGGAGCTTCGATAGGAGTCATCGGAGCCGGTCCGGCAGGAACATTTTTTGCCCTCCATCTCCAGCGAATGTTGAAGGAAACAGGACGATCCGTCCGCATTACCCTGTTTGACCGGAAGACGTTCGATGATTCGGGGCCCTCGGGGTGCAACATGTGCGCCGGGGCCATCGGCAGGGGGCTGGTGCAGAAACTCCAGGATCTCGGATTGCCGCTGGATGATAAGGTCATCCAGCGGATCGCGGACGGATACGAGATCCACGGAAGGGACCTCTCGGTGAACGTCGTGAACCCCGAACGCGGAACGATCTACACCGTGTTCCGTGGCGGAGGGCCGGTCTCCTCCCCGGGAGAGAGAAAAAGCTTCGATCAGTTCCTGCTCGACGCGACGCTCCGGAGGGGCGCGGAGTTTCTCCATGAACGCGTGGAAAGCGCACAACGAATCCGCGGCGGTTTTCGCGTGGGGACTGCCGAGGGACAATCCCGGGATTTCGATTTCCTCGTGGGAGCATTCGGCGTGAACAGCGCGATCACGAAGATGTTGGTGCCCGGGTACGTCCCCCCGAGTACGTGGCACACGGTTCAAGCCGAGTTGCCGGCCGACAACGAATTCATCATGGACAGGCTGAGCAACAGGATCCATATCGTCCCTGCCCAGGGAAAGGCGATCCGCTTTCTCGCGATCACTCCGAAAGACAATTTCCTCACGCTCACGGGAATTGGAGAACATGTGCGGATCAGGGATCTGGAGCGCGAACGGACGGAAAACCCCATCCTGCGGGGATTGCTTCCGCCCGCAGCGAAAGTCCTGTGCCATTGTCATCCGAAAGTACCGGTCGGCACCGCCAGAAGTCCCTTCTCGGAACGCGTCGCCATCGTGGGGGACGCATTCATCTCGAGATACCTGAAAAACGGGATCGAATCCTCTTTTGACACCTCCCGCATCCTCGCGGACACGGTCGTCCGGTTCGGCGTATCGGAGCCTATGCTGCGGAATCACTTCTATCGAACGTGCATCCGGCAATTCCGCTATGATAACTTCTGGGGGAAGGCTCTCTTCGGAATATACGAGGGGGTTCTCAGGAAGGGACGCTTCTCGGACGCTTTCCTGAAGGGTGTGGTCGCCGACTCGGCGGGGAAACAGGGAACCCAGGCCCATATCCTTTGGTCGGTGTTCGCCGGGGATGCGCCCTACCGGGAAATTGCAAGGGAGGCTTTTGCCCCCCGGTCCGTATACGAATTATCCAGGAATATCCTTTTCGGGTGAGGCAGAATGGATCACGAGCGGAAACCCTGGGTGAAAAAACGCTGGCCGATCGTGGTCATCGGCGGCATGGCCCTGCTGGCCTTCCTCTACTCCGTATTCGGGGGGGTAGGCGTCATCAGCACTCTCAATCTGCAGGCGAAGGAGAAGCAGCTCATCGCCGAGAACGCCAATCTCCGGGAAGAGAATGCGAAGCTCCGGCAGGAGGTGGAACAACTCCGCTCCAACCCGTCGTACATCGAGGAGATCGCCCGCAGGGAGCTCGGACTCATGGGAAAGAAGGAAATTGTCATCCCACTCGACCGGAAAAAGGATGAGGTTCCCCATCCTGCCCCCAGCGGCGGAGCGGGCCGCCCGTAAATATTTCCTTCCCGCCATCGCATTCCTTCCCGTTTCGTCATTCCGCACGACCGTATACCGGAGACCGCCCGAGCATTCATATATTCGGTGCCATTTATTGACACGGCATTTCCCTCTGTGCTATTTCAAGGGGTAACCAGGACCGTGGGAGGGAGAGTCGATGAAGCGCACCGGGACGGTGAAATGGTTCAACGAAACGAAGGGATACGGGTTCATCGAACAGGAGGGAGAAAAAGACGTTTTCGTCCATTACACGGCAATCCGGATGGACGGCTACCGGACGCTCAGAGAGGGTCAGTCGGTCCAGTACACGGTGATGGAAACCCCGAAAGGACTTCAGGCAGCGGAGGTGGTCTGCACGCAGTAACCTTCCCTTGCGAACCATTCTGGAAAACCATGGACAGGCCCCGCCAAACCGCGGGGCTTTATTTTTTGAACCTATGGGAGAGCCGGGAACAGCCGGTTGTGGAGAGAAGGTCCCTTCCGTTCCGACGGAGAAAGAGTGTTAACCGTTGACTTCCCTCTCTGCTGCCTATAACGTATTACCTTTAAAGTCATTTTTCCGTTTTCGGGGAGTCTTTTGGACGTCCGCAGAATTACCGAATCCCTCATTCAATCAGGAATAAAACGGAAACTGGAAGAGTGGGGGATTCAGGGGGGAATCCCCGTTTCGGTGGAGATTCCCAGACAAGAGGAGCACGGGGATTTCTCCACAAACGCTCCGTTGCAGCTGTCAGGCCCCCTGAAGAGGAAGCCGAGGGATATCGCGTCGGAGCTCCTGGATCCCATTCGGCGGGAAGACAGGGAAGGATGGTTTCGGGATCTCTCCATCGCCGGGCCGGGGTTTATCAATATCGTGCTGTCCGACGACGCCTGGCGGAAGGTCCTGGCCGGAGCCCTTGAAGAGGGGGATCATTTCGGCGCCGGCGAGCAAAGGAAAGAGGATTGGGTGCTCCTCGAGTTCGTCTCGGCGAATCCCACAGGTCCCCTCCATGTGGGGCACGGCCGGGGGGCGGTCGTGGGAGATGCGCTGGCCAGAATCCTTGCCTTTAGCGGGTGCCGGGTGACCACCGAATATTACGTGAACGATGTCGGAAACCAGATCGATAGTCTCGGCAAGTCCCTCTATGCCAGGTATCTGCAGCTGTGCGGGCGGGAGGCAGGTTTGCCGCAGGACGGGTATCACGGAAATTACCTGCTCGAACTTGCCCGGGAGTTTCGCGCCGAGGTAGGAGACCGGTACCTGTCGTCGAGCGAGGAGGAGGCCATCCCGGTCTTCCGGAAAGTGGCGTGCGACAGGATCCTGGACGGCATCCGGAAAGATCTCGAGGCATTCCGCGTGAAATTCGACCGCTGGGTCCGGGAAGAGGATCTGCACAAAAGCGGGGCCGTTGCGGACGTCGTGAGGGAACTGCTCGATCGCGGACAACTGTACGAGTCCGAGGGGGCAATGTATTTCAAAAGCGAATCCCATGGAGATGAAAAGGATCGCGTTCTGGTGCGCGCTGACGGACGGATGACCTACTTCGCCTCCGACATCGCGTACCACCGGGCGAAGTTCCGGGGGGGATTCACGAAAGCAATCGACCTATGGGGCGCCGACCACCACGGGTACGCCCCGCGCCTCTCCGCGGCACTACGTGGCCTCGGGGAGAACGAGAACCGGCTCGAAATCCTTCTCGTGCAGTTCGTAACCCTTATCCGGGAAGGAAAGGCGGTCCAGATGTCAACCCGTTCCGGGGAGTTTACAGCATTACGTGAAGTGATGGATGAGGTCGGAGTCGACGCCGCCCGATTTTTCTACCTGCTTCGGAGCTTCCACTCCCACCTCGATTTCGACCTCACCCTGGCAAAAACGAAGTCGAGCGAAAACCCCGTCTATTACATCCAGTACGTACACGCAAGAATCTGCAGCATCTTCCGTGAAGCAGGAGACCGGGGGGTCGTTCTGTCGGATGCCCCCCCGTTGTCCGTGCTATCCTTGCCGGACGAAGTGAAGCTGATGAAGAGAGTTGCACGATTCCCCGATGTCGTTTCCGAATCCGCGCGAACCCGGGAACCGCACCGGATCCCCTTCTACCTTCTGGACCTGTCCCGCGAATTCCATGCGTTCTACCACAACCATCGGTTCCTTGGCGAAACTTCCGAGCGCACCCAGGCAAGGCTGGCTCTCGCAGCGGCGGTACGGAACGTCGTTTCCACCGGCCTCTCCCTGATCGGTGTAACGGCACCGGAGAGAATGTGAGATACCTATACAACAAAAAGCGGGGGTTCCGCAGTGGCGAAGGGGAAAGGTTCCCGTTCGCCTTCTTCGTGGTCGGGGCGGTCGTACTGCTCGCAGTGGCATTCGTCCTCGGCCTCCAGGTTGGACGAATCGTCGAAAAGCATGCAGAGAAAAGAAGGCAAGAAGCGAGCAAATTCGGGGGGCCGATCGTAATCGGGAAAGAAACCGGGTCGCAGATCGGCAAGGATCTCGAGGTGTTTTCCGAGGATGCGGGGAAGGTGGACCCCGTCACCCCCCCCAGCGCCGATGAACATCTGAATAAAACGGAAAAGAGCCTGACCTTCCGCGAAACCCTGGCAAAGAAGGAGTCCGAGCCCGTCCTTCTCGACAAGCCGACTCCCGGGACAAAGACGCCGGAGCGCCCCGCCGCATCCAGCCCCCCGCCGACGGGAACCTTCATGGTGCAGGTGGCCGCTTTCCGCAATCCGGAAAACGCGGAAGATTTACGGAAAAGTCTGCTGAAAGACGGGTTCCGGGCAGTCGTGGAACAGAGAGGCGGATATCACAAGGTTTTCGTCGGGCCGTTTCCGGACAAGGATGTAGCGAACAGAACGATCCGGAAACTGAAAGCGGAAAGGAAAGTGGACCCTATCCTGGTCCGGAGATGAAACCTCGATGCTGACGCACCCGACACGGGAAGTCTTTCTTGCCCAGGCAACCCCCGGATCGGTCATACCCGTCTGGCGGGAGTTCCACGCGGATCTCGAAACGCCCGTATCGGCATACCTGAAAATCGCTTCCCGCTTCCCCGATGACCACTTCCTGCTGGAAAGCGTCGAAGGGGGGGAGAAGTGGGCACGCTATTCCTTCATCGGCTTCGACCCGTATATCCGGGTCCGCGTCGACCGGACCACCGTCACCACAACCAGGGGAAGGGAAACCAAGGTGCGCGAGGGGGCGGGAGACCCGCTGGAAGAATTGGAGGGAATCCTCAAGGAAATCAGGTATGTGCCATCGGAGGGGCTTCCCAGGCTCTCGGGGGGAGCCGTGGGGTTCATCGGGTATGACTACGTCCGGAACATCGAGAGGATTCCGGACACCCACCCCGATGAGGGAACCCCCGACGCGCTGTTCCTGTTCCCCTCCCGTCTCCTGATATTCGATAACGTGAAGCATACGATACGGATCGTGGTACACGGGCAGATCGGGGGCGACGGACCCGAACCCGCAGAATACCAAAGGTGCATCAGCGCCATCGACGAAGTCAAGGAGGTTCTCCAGGGGCCGCTTCTTTGGACCGACGTACCCGAAGGACAGGAAAACGGGCCGCCAGCATTCGAGATTCCGAAGCAGGACTTCCTGGAGGCAGTCCGGAAAGCGAAGAACTACATCCGGGAGGGGGAGATCATCCAGGCGGTTCTGTCCAACCGTGCGCGTGTCCGTACGCGACGCTCCCCTTCGGAGGTGTACCGGGTGCTCCGGTCGCAGAACCCTTCCCCGTATATGTTTCTGCTGAAATCCGGAGACCTCGCGCTGGTGGGGTCTTCTCCGGAGATCCTGGTCAGGCTGGAAGGGGATCTCGTGCAGTTGAGACCGATTGCCGGAACGCGGCCCCGGGGTACCACGCCCGAGGATGACCGGCGCCTGGAAGCGGAGCTCCTTTCCGACCCGAAAGAGCTCGCCGAGCACGTGATGCTTGTGGACCTCGGGCGGAACGACGTCGGCCGAATCTCCGAATGGGGCACCGTCAAGGTAGACGAGCAGATGGTCGTGGAGAAATATTCGCACGTGATGCACATCGTGTCCAACGTCATCGGAAGGCTCCGCAAGGGGATGACGGCCTTCGACGTCCTGCGCGCCGCATTCCCCGCGGGGACGGTGACGGGGGCGCCGAAAGTCCGCGCGATGGAGATCATCGAGGAGCTGGAACCGTTCCGGCGGGGAATCTACGCGGGGTCGGTGGGGTATTTCGACCTCCAGGGGAGCATGGATTTCTGCATCACCATCCGCACGATCGTGATGAGAGGCGACGAGGCGATGATCCAGGCGGGCGCCGGAATCGTCGCCGATTCGGACCCCGAGAAGGAGTGGGAGGAGATCCGAAGCAAAGCCCGGATCCTCTTCCGGGCGGTGGGGTCAGGGGACACTCCGGGAAAGACATGATGATCGTCGTAATCGATAACTACGATTCGTTCACCTACAACCTCGTCCAGTATCTTTCCGAGCTGGGGGCGGATGTCCGGGTGTACCGGAACGACGCGGTCTCCGTGACAGAACTCGGAGAGCAACGTCCCGACGGCATCGTCATCTCCCCCGGCCCCGGGGGCCCCGGGAGCGCAGGCATTTCCTGCGACGTGATCCGCGCGTTTTCGGGACGGATCCCCATCCTGGGAGTGTGTCTCGGGCATCAGTGCGTCGGGGAGGCCTTCGGCGGGAAGGTCGTGCACGCACGGTCCCTCATGCACGGGAAGACATCGCGGATCCGGCACAACGGGAGGGGGATCTTCTCCATGATCGAAAACCCGATGACGGCGACGCGGTATCACTCGCTCGCCTTGGAACGGGAGTCCCTGCCGCCGATCCTCGAAGTGTGCGCCGAATCGGAGGAAGGGGAGGTGATGGGAATCCGGCACGTCTCCCGACCCGTCTTCGGGGTCCAGTTCCACCCCGAGTCG
>DOTC01000035.1:0-5017 GCA_003513855.1 Deltaproteobacteria bacterium
TCCGCCAGGTGCCCGGGCGAAACGAAGACCGGCTTGACGCGCGCCCTCGTCCGGACGGCGGCGCCGACGGTCTCCCCGTCCCGCGTGAGGGGGGCCGTGTCCCCTTTGCGCGGCCCGGGCTCCTCATGCACCCCCACGAGCCGCTTCTTGGCGCACCCGACGCTCGGCACCGAAAGGAGGACCCCCATGTGGGAGGCGATGCCGACCCCCCGGGGGTGGGCGGCCCCGTGGCCGTCGAAGAGCATGACGTCTGGCCTGCGGGAAAGCGCGTCCCACGCGGCCAAGACCGCGGGGCCCTCGCGGAAGGCGAGATATCCGGGTACGTAGGGAAAACGGACGCGGCAGACCGCCGTCCGCTCCTCGATTACGGCCCTCGACGCCAGGTCGAACACGACGATCCCCGCCGCCACCACCTCCTTCGCCCCCAGGAACGTGACGTCCGCCGCCCCCACCAGCCGGACGCCGTCCAGGCGGAACGGGACGTGGCGGACCAGTGCACGGATGCGCTCCTGGATCTGCCGGGCCTCCGGCAGCGAGGAGACGGAAAAGGGAAGAGCGTTACGCGGGTCCATCAATGGAAAACCCCCGGCAATTGCTCGCCGGGGGTTTAATGTTCGGGGGGTTATTCCCCACGGGGCGCATGAGCCCGGTCCTTAGATCACCTTGGTGACGTTTGCCGCCTGCGGTCCCTTGGGGCCTTCTGTGATCTCGAATTCGACGCGCTCGCCCTCCTTCAACGACTTGAAGCCTTCCGCCTTGATCGCGCTGAAGTGGACGAATACATCCGGTCCGCCTTCCTGGGCGATGAAGCCATACCCCTTCGCGTCGTTGAACCACTTCACGGTGCCTTGAGCCAATTGCGTGTACCTCCTTCTTGTAATTGCGTGTCAAACCTGAGCAAAATGCCCAAAATTTGAAACAAATGGAACTGTAACAACCGGCATACCCCCTGTCAAGCAAAGAAACATCCCGAAACCTCCCCCTGTCCCCGGGTTCAACGGGGCGGAACGGGGACTTCCCCCGCCGCGGGCGGGCGGGGTGGTACAATACGACCGTGACCCCTCCCGTCATCGTCAGCGCCTCGCGCCGCACCGACGTGCCCGCCTTCCACGCGGACTGGTTTTCCGCCTGCCTGTCCCGCGGGATCGCCGAGGTCCGCAATCCCTATTCCGGCAGGCCGGCGGCCGTCTCCCTTGACCGGGAACGCGTGGCGGCATTCGTCTTCTGGACCCGGGACCCCCGGCCGTTTTTCCCCATCCTTTCGCGCATCGAGCGGGAAGGATTCCGTTCCGTCTTCCACGTCACCGTGACGGGGCTTCCCCGGGAGATCGAGCCCTCCGTACCTCCCTTCGCGGAGGCGGTCGCCGCCTTCCGCAGGCTCTCCGGGGCGGTCGGCCCCCGGCGCGTTCTCTGGAGGTTCGACCCGATCCTCCCGGGGGAAAGCGCACCGGCCCTGGTGGCGCGGTTCGACCGGGTCTCCGCCGCCCTTGCCGGGCTCTCCTCCCGGTGCACCGTGAGCCTTGCCCACCCCTACCGGAAGAGCCTGCGGGCGACCCGCCACCTCCCGGGGATCTGGGAGCCGTCGGATTCCCTGCGGACCGGCGTGGAAGCGATCGCCGCCATCGGGCGGGCGCGGGGGTTTGCGATGCTCTCCTGCTGCTCTCTCCTCCTCGCCGAATGGGGGATCCCCCCCGGCGCCTGCGTGGACGGCGGGTATCTGGGAAGCATCTACCCCGGCGCCGACATCCCCGTCTCCCCTGCTCCGGTGCGTCCCGGCTGCCTCTGCGGGTCGTCGCGGGACATCGGATCGTATCGGACCTGCCGGCACGGGTGCCTGTACTGCTATGCCGCGTGACGACCGGCCCGTTCCGACGAAGCGGTACACCGTCCGGGAAGTCCCGGCGTCCGCGGGGAGGATCGACTACGACGGCGTGCTCAACCCCCGGCAGCGGGAGGCGGTCCTCCACGGGGACGGTCCCCTCCTCGTCATCGCGGGGGCCGGGACGGGCAAGACCCGCACGCTCATCTACCGGGTGGCCCGCCTCGTGGAGACCGGGGTGCCGCCTCCATGCGTCCTTCTTCTCACCTTCACGCGGAGAGCATCGGAGGAGATGCTCCGGCGCGCCTCCCTCCTCCTCGACCGCAGGTGCGACCGGGTGTCCGGCGGCACGTTCCACTCCTTCGCCAACACCGTCCTGCGACGGTACGCGGGCGCGATCGGGTTCGGCGAGAGCTTCACCATCCTCGACCGGGCCGACTCGGAGGAGCTGGTCGGGCTCCTCCGGCATGAGGTCCACGTCGCCCACAAGACGGTGCGCTTCCCGCGGAAGGAGACCCTCGCGGACCTCTTCAGCCGGGCGGTCAACCGGGGGGAGGACGTCGCGACCGCCGTGGAGAGGACCGCGCCGCACTTCCTGTACTGCCTGGACGACATCCTCCGGATCCACATGCTTTACGGGAAGGCAAAGCGGGACCGGAACCTGATGGACTACGACGACCTCCTCGTCCACCTGGCCACCCTTCTCCGGGAGCACGGGGGGATCCGGGAGGCGGTCTCCGGGGCGTACCGGCACATCCTGGTCGACGAGTACCAGGACACGAACCGGATCCAGGCGGAGATCCTCAGGCTCCTGGCGACCGCCCACGACAACGTGATGACGGTGGGCGACGACTCCCAGAGCATCTACTCGTTCCGCGGCGCGCGGTTCCGCAACATCCTCGACTTCCCGTCGGATTTCCCCGGGACGAAGGTGGTCTACCTGGAGGAGAATTACCGCAGCGTCCAGCCGATCCTGGACGTGACCAACGAGATCATCGCCCGGGCGGCGGAGAAGTTCCCCAAGCGCCTGTTCACGACCCGGGGGGGCGGGGAGAAGCCGTCGCTTCTGTCCGCCCCGAACGAGCGTGTACAGTCCGCCTTCGTCGCGGACCGGATCCTCGAGCTGCACGAGGAGCACGGCATCCCCCTCCGGGAGATCGCCGTCCTGTTCCGGGCCTCCTACCTCTCCTTCGACCTCGAGCTCGAGCTCGCCAGGAGGCACATCCCGTACCGGAAGTTCGGCGGATTCAAGTTCCTGGAGACCGCGCACGTCAAGGACGTGATCGCGCATCTGCGGCTGGTCGAAAACCCGCGGGATACCTTAAGCCTCTCCCGGGCGCTGATGCTCCTTCCCGGCGTGGGGCGCAAGCGCAGCGCGGAAATCGCCAGGCGGGCCTTCGAGGAGGCGTCGCACGGACCCGTCCTCGCCTCGCTCTCGAGCATGAAGGCGTCGGAATACGCGGGCCGGCTGTCCGGCTGCCTCCGGGAACTGATGGAGAGCCGTGCCGCGCCCGCGGAGGCGATGGCACGGGTGCTTGCCTACTACCGCCCCCTCCTGGAGGCGAAGTACGACGACTGGCCGCGGCGCCTCAAGGACCTGGAGCACCTGGAGGCCCTCTGCGCGCGCCACCGCACCCTCTCCTCCTTCCTCTCGGAGGTCACGCTCGAGCCGCCGGAGGCCTCGGTGGGGGGGATCGCGGCCCCCGAAGGGGACGACGACACCCTCACGCTGTCGACGATCCACTCCGCCAAGGGGCTGGAGTGGAAAGCCGTTTTCATCCTCTGGGTGCTGGACGGGAAGCTCCCGTTGTCGCGGGCGGCGGAGGAGGAGGAAGAGATGGAGGAGGAGCGGCGTCTTCTCTATGTCGCGGCGACCCGGGCAAAGGACGCCCTGGTCCTGACCTATCCCGTCAACATCTACGAGAGGGCGTCCGGAACGGTGCTTTCCCTGCCGTCCCGGTTCGTGGAGGAGATCCCGCCGGGGGTGCTCCCCCGGTACGCGCTGATCGAATAGCTACGGCTTTTCCCGTTCGTCGAACACCTTCCCGCACCAGTCGCAGTGGGGCGATTCGCGGGGGATCCAGTGGAGGCACCGCGGGCACTGCTTCTCCGGCGGATGTTTCTTCTCCTCCCCGGCGTCGTCGTCCCACATCTCCTCGTCGTACTTCCAGTCGTCCCGCGGCACGCGTCCCCTCCGGTCGCAGCCGGCGGCCCGGGGGGACCGGGCCGCCTCTCAGGGAATCATACCATCCGGAACGGCAAACCGGTCTCGGGATTCTCGTCAGAAGGCGCCCTTCTCCTTCGTGTAGGCGAGTCGCCCCCCGGCCAGGATGATCTCGATCTGGCGGCCGGTGAGGGTGTGCCGGGCCTCGAACTCGAACCCCTTGGTCACGTTCCGGGCCTTGACCGTCGATCCCTTCGCGATCGCCTCCCGGATCTCCGGGATCTCGATCTCGTCTCCCTGGTCGATCCGGTCGTAGTCCGCCTCGCTGGCGAACAGGAGGGGGACGATCCCGAAGTTGATCAGGTTGGCCGAGTGGATCCGCTCGAACGACTTGGTGATGACCGCCCGGACGCCCAGGTGGCTCGGGCAGATCGCCGCGTGTTCCCGCGAGGAGCCCTGGCCGTACGACATCCCCCCGACGACGACGTTGTGGACGCCTTTTGCCTTGTTCTCGAGCGCCCGCCTGCTGAACGCCGGGTCGACCCCCTCGAAGACGAACTCGGCGTACTTTCCTATATTGGAGCGGTACTTGAGCCGGGCACCCGCGGGCATGATGTGGTCGGTGGTGATCTTGTCCCCCACTTTCAGGGACACCTCCCCCCGGATCGTCTCCGGAAGGGGGACGTTTTCCGGCGGGTTCCCGATGTTCGGCCCCCGGCGGACTTCCACCTTCGAGGCGTCCTCCGCGGGCGGCAGCACCATCGAGTCGTCCACGAGGAACTTCCTGGGCACCTTCACGTCCGGGTACTCGATCCCGAGCTCCGCGGCCACGTCCCGCGGGTCGGCCATCTCGCCCTTGAGCGCGCAGGCGGCGGCCGTCTCGGCCGAGACGAGGAAGATCCCCGCGCTCTTGGTCCCGGAGCGCCCCTCGAAGTTCCGGTTGTTCGTCCGGACCGAGACCCCCCCCGAGGGGGGCGCCTGCCCCGCCCCGATGCAGAAGCCGCAGGCGGTCTCGAGGATCCGCGCCCCGGAGC
>DOTC01000035.1:5149-5361 GCA_003513855.1 Deltaproteobacteria bacterium
ACGTTCCCCTTGGTGGTGAGGATCTCCAGGAGCTTGAGGATCACGTCCTTCGCCGCCACCCAGGGCTTCAGGCTCCCGGTGAGGTTCACCTTGACCACGCGGGGGTAGGTCATGAAGAACGGCCCCCCCGCCATCGCCACGGCGACGTCCAGGCCGCCGGCCCCGATCGCCATCATCCCGATCCCTCCGCCGGTCGGCGTGTGGGAGTCGGA
>DOTC01000233.1 GCA_003513855.1 Deltaproteobacteria bacterium
GGCGGGTTCGGCACGCTCGACGAGTTCTTCGAGTCGCTCACCCTGATCCAGACGGGAAAGATCCGCCGGTTCCCGGTCGTGCTGATGGGGAAGAGCTACTGGGGTGGGCTGCTCGAGTGGATGCGCTCCTCGATGATCCGGGAAGGGACGATCTCCCGGTCCGACCTCAAGCTCTTCCACGTCACGGACGACCCGGTCGGCGCGGCCTCCTTCATCATCAAATCCCACAAGGACAGCATCCGGCCGGTCGACGAGCGCCGCAGGATAGCCCTTCCTCCCCCGGACGACCCGCCCACACTGTAACTTTCAACACCGGGGACGTTCTTAAACTTTTTTATGGGCACGTATGTTCGATGACGTTTTCCCGGATAGTTTTCCCCACGGCCGCCCCCAAAGGAAAGGGGCGAGAATCTCTTGTTCGGAAGTTCAACCTTAAAAAGTTTAAGAACGTCCCCTAAAGGAAAGTAAGTACCTCGCGGTTGAACGCGTCCGCGTTCTCCGCAAAGAAGCGGTGGGGCGCGCCCGGGAGGAGAACGAGTTTCGCTCCGGGGATGCGATGCGCGATGCGACGCGAATTTTCCGGAGACACCACCATGTCGCCGTCCCCGGTGATCACCAGCGTCGGCACGCCGATGGACCCCAGCCTGTCCCACGCCGAATGACCCACCGCCGCGGCAAGCTGCGCGGCGTTTCCCGCCGCGGAAACCGGCTTCGCAAGCCTTCTCCGGACGAACGCCTCGATCTCCTCCGGGTGGTTCCGCCGATACCCCTCCGTGTACAGAAACGGGAGGGTCCGGCGGATCTCTTCTTCCGGGTCGGCCCCGGGGGAACGGACGAACACCCCGAGAACCTCGGGCGCGGGGCGCACGGAGCCTTCACCGCCCGGCGCCGTGCACGCCAGAACCAGCTTCCGCACACGGTGCGGGTGCCGCAGCGCAACCTCCTGGGCGATCATCCCGCCGAGGGAAACCCCGAGGACGTGTGCCCGGTCCACCGCAAGATGCTCCAGGAGGGCCGTCGCGTCGTCGGCCATCTGCGCAGTCGTGTAGGGCCCCGGCGGGATATCGCTCCCGCCGGCCCCCCGGTTGTCGAACGCGATGACCCGGAAGCGCCCCGCGAACGCGGGAAGCTGGAAGAGCCACTCCGAGCGGTCGCTCCCCAGCCCGTTGATCAGGAGCAGCGGTTCTCCCCCCCCGATCGTCTCGTACTCCATGCGGAAGCCGGGGGTCTCCGTATACGGCATCGCCGGCTCTCTCCTCTCCGGGGGCCCGCGCCCGTTCGTCCCACCGGGCTCCCTCTCCTCCTTCCGGATGGGAGTACAATACCATCACGATGGATGCATTCCTTTTGAAACGGATCGTGGCGGAACTGTCGGAAGGTCTTCGGGGAGCGCTCGTTTCCAAGGTGTCGCAGCCCCAGGACCGGGAGATCGTGCTGACGCTTTGGACGGGCCGGGAGGAACTCCGTCTCCTCGTATCCGCCCACGCGGAGCTCTGCCGCATCCACCTCACCACCCGGCGCGTCCCCAATCCGCCCTCCCCCCCGAGGTTCTGCCAGTACCTGCGACGCCATCTCGCCGGGATGCGGCTTGCCGCGATCTCCGTCACCCCCTTCGACCGGCTGGTCCGGATGGAGTTCTTTTCGTCGCGGCCCGATGCGGAGCACGACAGGACGACCCTGTTCGCAGAGCTGTACGGGCGCCACGCCAACCTGATCTACGCGAACCCGGACGGCCTCATCCTCGAGCCGCTCCGGACCATCTCGCCCGAGGAGAGCCGCATCCGGGAGGTCGCACCCGGAATCCCTTACCGGCCGCTCCCGAAACCCGAACGGACCTTCCTTCCCGAGATCACCCCGGCCGATGCGGAGCGGATCTGGTCGATGGGGTGGGAGGGGCTGGCGCGCGTCCTGCAAAAGGAGGTGTCCGGGCTGGGACAGGAGCTGGCCCACGAAGCGGCCGGCCGAGGGAAAGGAGGTGCCGTGGATCTCTACGCGGCGGTGCGGGAACTGGTACGACGGTACGAGGAAGACGATTTCTCCCCCGGGATCGGCACCCTCCCCACCGGAAAGAAGCGGCTCCTCCCGTTCCCCTGCCCGGAGGCCGGGTTCGTCGACTTCTCCCCCGCGCCGTCGGCCAACGAGGCGGCGGATCTCTACTACGGGGAGACCGCGCGCAATCACGAGGATGCCGTCCTGCGCCAGCAGATCCGGTCCCGGCTGTCCGCGCTTCTGCGCAAGGAACGCCACAAGCTCGAAAACGTGAGCGGCGACGAGGAACGGCTGGAGGAAGGACGAAAGGGGGGGGAACTCGGGGAAACGCTGAAGGCGAACCTTGCCTCCCTGCGGAAGGGGATGGCCGAGTTCCGCGGGATTCCCCTCGACCCGGCGAAGACGCCCGTGGAGAACATGACCCGGTACTTCCAGCAGCACAAGAAAGCCCGGAGGGCGGCGGAGATCGTGAGAAAACGAAAGCGCGAGGTCTCCGAATCCGTCTACTACCTCGAGTCGCTCGAGTCGCAGCTCGCGTCGGCCTCCACCCGGGAAGACCTCCTGGCCGTCCGGCAGGAGCTCTCCGCCTCGTTCGCACCTAGGAAGCAGGGAAAGAAAAAGCCGGTGAAAGCCACGGGGAGGACCGTGCCGCCCCAGGTGGAGGAGCACGTCTTCCGGGGCTATACGATCCTCCTCGGGAAGAACAACGTGGGGAACGACCGGATCGTGAAGGAGCTGGCGGCACCCGACGATCTGTGGCTGCATACCCAGGGGATCCCGGGAAGCCACGTCCTGATCCGGCGCACGCCGGGGAAGGAGATCCCGGACGAGGTGGTGGAGGAGGGGGCCCGGCTCGCGGTCTTCCACAGCAAGGCGAGGGGGTCGCGGAACGTCCCGGTGTTCCTCGCGGAGGCACGGCACGTCTCCAAGTTCAAGGGGGCGAAGCCGGGGCTGGTCCGGATCGCAAAATACCGTACGCTCAACGTGCGATAGCCGGTCCCCCCCGCGGGAGGCCGAAGGGGCCGTGCCGATCCATCCCGGCGCCGCGCATCCTTTCGTTTTCCCGGTGCATCAACATGCACAGAACGGCCTTGCTCCCCGAGGAGACGGATGCAGAGATTCGACGCCGACTACGTCCCGCGTTCCGCGATGACCATCTTCGCCCACCCCGACGATGCCGAGTTCATCGTGTCGGGAACGATCGCACGATGGACGCAGGCCGGCTGCGAAGTGACCTTCGTGGTCATCACGAGCGGAAACGTCGGAACACACGACGAAACGACCACGCGGGATGCGCTGGCGCGCACGCGCGAGGCGGAGCAGCGGGAGGCGGCCCGGGCTCTCGGCGTGAAGAAGGTCGTCTTCCTGGGCTACGACGACTGCGAGCTCGTCCCTTCCCTCGAACTGCGCAGGCGGCTGGTCCGCGAGATCCGGACGCACCGGCCCGAGGTCGTGATCTGCGGCGACCCGCACGCCCTGTTCTTCGAGGACCGCTACATCAACCACCCGGACCACCGCGCGGCGGCGGTGGCCGCGCTCGACGCCGTCTTCCCCTGCGCCGAGATGGAGCTTCTGTGGCCCGAGGAGGGACGGGCGCACAAGGTCCACGCGGTATACGTCTGCGCAACCCACTCCCCGAACACGTGGATCGACATCACCGGGACGATCGACGCAAAGATCGCGTCGCTCGAGGCCTACGGGAGTCAGCTGGGGGGATGGAACCCGTCAGAAAGGATCCGGGAGCGGGCCTCCCGCGAGGCGGAGAGGGCTGCCAGGCCGCCGGCAGGCGAACCGGACCGCGCCCCCGGCGGCCCGCGGTACGCCGAGGGGTTCCGGGTGATGAAGCTCAAGGAGCAGGATCCGCCTCCCGGCGTCAGAACGGATAGCCCCGTTTCCCCTGCACGCCCTTCAGGCAGGCGATCTCCCCGCAGTGGGTGAAGGCATTCCCCAGGATTGCGTTGTTGATCATGAACAGCATCGTGGACGGGCCGAGCCCGAACACGGTGAGATCGACGGGACGATCGAGGTCCTTTCCCCGCAGCGATGCCAGGAAATCGTCCGAGGCGGCGTAGACCGCCCGGGCATAGTGGCGAAGCGCCGGTAGGTCCACCTTCACCGTGCGGCTCCATGCGCTCCAGTCCGGGAGCCCCGGTTTCTCCGGATCGACATCCGGGGGAAGCTCGGAAAGTCCCGTTTTGCCCGCCCAGGCGGAGGAAAACAGGGGGGCGCCCTCCCGGAACATCCCGTTGACGACGCCGTCCTCCGAGATGAGCACGTGGGCATAGATCGCCCCGATCGGCATCGCCAGGCCGGGGGGGGACCAGTGCGCCAGCTCCGGCGTCACGTCCGCCATCGTCCCCTCCAGAAGCTCGTGGACGGATTTCAGCTGCTCCCGAAGCAACGAAATGACGTTGCGCTCTCTTGCCGCCATGGGATCCCTCCTCTCCCTTACGATGTCCGGCCGTTTCTGCTCATGCGGGCAGACGGGTGCAAAACGGTGTTACCCATGGAACCGGCTGGTGATCGGCATGCGGCGGTCCCTGCCCAGTGCCCGCGGGGTGATCTTGACCCCCGGCGGGGCCTGGCGCCGCTTGTATTCGCTTTGATCGACGAGAGCCACGACGCGACGGACGACCTCCTCGGGATACCCCACCGCGACCATCTCGGGGATGCTTCTGTCCTTCTCCACGTACATCCGCAGGATCGGGTCGAGCACGTCGTACTCGGGAAGGGAGTCCGTATCCTTCTGGTCGGGAGCCAGTTCCGCCGACGGGGGCCGTGTGAACACCCGCTCCGGGATGACGGTTCGACCGCACCGAAGGTTGTAGAAGCGCGAGAGCCGGTAGACGTTCGTCTTGTACAGATCCTTGATCATGGCGAACCCTCCCGCCATGTCGCCGTACAGGGTCGCGTACCCGACGCTCATCTCGCTCTTGTTCCCCGTGGTGAGCACGAGGTGGCCGAACTTGTTGGAAAGGGCCATGAGGATCGTGCCGCGGATGCGCGCCTGGATNNCTCCGACTCGAATGCCCGGTAGACATCGCGGATCGACAGGTCGATGCACCGGATGCCCAGGTTCGACGCCAGCGCGTGGGCGTCCTCGACGCTCATCCGCGCCGTGTACAGGGACGACATGGTCACGCCGAGCACGCGCCGGGGGCCCAGCGCCTCCACTGCGATCACGGCCACCAGCGAGGAATCGATCCCCCCGGACAGCCCGACGATCACGCCGGGGAACCGGTTCTTGTCTACGTAGTCGCGCGTCCCCAAGGCGAGCGCCCGGAAGATCTCCTCGTCGTCCTTCGGCGCAGGGTCGATGCGACCTCCCTCCCCGTTCCCGTCCACGTCGCAGAGCAGGAGGTCCTCCTCGAACATCTTCGCCCGCGCCAGAAGGGTCCCCGTCGCCGAGATGACCATGCTCCCCCCGTCGAAGACGAGCTCGTCCTGGCCCCCCACGAGGTTGCAGTAGGCGACCGGGCACCGGGAGGCGGCCGCATGCCTTGCCACCAGCTCCCGGCGCGTCTCCCACTTCCCCGCGTGATACGGCGAGGAGGAGAGGTTCACGATCAGC
>DOTC01000156.1 GCA_003513855.1 Deltaproteobacteria bacterium
CTCTCTTCGAAACGATCCTCCTGCTGCCGGGATACGAATTGTCCTCGAATATCTACGCGATCACCGGGGACGGTCTCACCATCGTGGACGCGGGGAACGATTACACGGCGTTCGTGGATCTGTTCAAGCTCGGGAACAGCCCCAAGGCCATTCGGAAAATCATCCTGACCCACGGCCACCGGGACCATGCGATGGGAGTGTTCGAGCTGCTGCGGTCGTATTCCGACATCGTCCGAAACGGGGGGCTGGAGCTCATCCTCCACGAGGCGGGTCCCGAGGAGGTCAAACGCACGGCCGGGACACTGGGATGCCGCATCACGGAGGTCCGGGGCGGGGAGACCCTTCGGATCGGCGACCGGGACTGGGAGGTGATCCACACCCCGGGCCACACCATCGACGGGATATGCCTCTTTCATCCCCGAAGCAGAACCGTCTTCTCCGGAGATACGGTATTGCCCCACGCCATGTCCGAGCCGGACGAGCGCGCCGGAGGAAGGCTGGACCATTACCTGTTCGGAGTCCGGATGCTCCTCGGAAAGGAGATCGAGCACGTTCTTCCGGGACATGGGCTGCCCGTCCTCTCGTCGGGCAGGAAGGTCATCGAGGAGACGTACGAAGGCCTGATGATGAAGGTGATCGGGGCGGACGCGGAGGCGAAAATCCCCTGGATCGAGGGAGCGACGGCACTTGCGCAGAAGGGATGCCTGGAAGAGGCCGTCTATTGCTGCGACAAGGAACTGTTCCTCGATTCCCGGAACCGTAAGGCGCATCAATTGAAGACCGTCTGTCTCAACGATCTCGGGCGGTTCGACGAGGCGCTCGAATCCCTGGAGAAGCTGGGGGGGGTCGGGACCCCGGAACAAGGGGATCCGTTCCCGTTCCTCGGGAAGGGATACGCACTGATGGGAATCGGCAGATACACGGAGAGCGTCACGTTCTTCGACGAGGCGCTGAAGGTTCGGCCCGGCATGAAAGACGCGCTGATCTATAAAGGGATGGCGCTCTATCTCTCGGGAGACTACGAGGAAGCAATGAACATCGAGCCGTTCCGTACCGAATTCATGGGAAGGTTCCAGGTGGAGTTGGAGAAGAAATCGAGGGGCAGGACCGGGCGGAAGGCGCCAGGCGAGAAGGAAGCGGGGAGGAAATTCCCGATAACCGGGGGACCTGAGGAATGAGCGACGAGAAGGGACCGAAAGACGTTGCGCACTATGGCCACGAGCCGTTTGTCGCCGCCGAGATCGGCGAGGAGCCTCCCGTGGGAGCCCGGATCGCGAAGGATGCCGTCTGTCGCGACTGCATGACGGCATCGGAAGAGATTTCGATGCGAAGGGGCTTCATCGATCCGGTATCCGCCAAGGAGGCCCGGGAAAAGGAAATCCTCTGCACCCGCTGCGGGAACGCTGTTCCCGTCGGCCCATAACCCGCCGGGCCCTTTCGCATGCCAGGGCAAGTCAGCAGGGATGGATCGACAAGCGAGGTTCCCGTGTCCGTTCGGTTGGCCGCGGAGGGCGACCTGAACGGGATCCTGGAGGTCGAGAGACTCTCCTTCCCGATCCGGAATCAGTGGGATCACGGCGATTTTCGGGATGCCCTGAAGGATCTGTTTTTGGTCTTCGTGGACGGGGAAATATCCGGGTTCCTGATCGCCAGCTGCTGGGAAGACACGAAAAGAGCCGTCATCCTGCGAATCGCGGTGCATCCCGGGCACCGGAACCGCGGGATCGCGACCAGGCTGATCGAAGCCGCAATCGGGAAGTTCAGGGAAAGGGGTTTGCGGGAAGTCGAGATCGACGTGGAAATCGTGAAACGGGGTGCCATCCGGCTGTATGAAAACGTCGGGTTTCGAACCGTCCGGGGCATACCCATGGATGAAAACAACACGATGAGCAATGAAAACGGAAGTTTCTACATGATGAAGATGGACATCGGCAAACCATGAAGGGCGGATCCATTCATGGTGCGGCTCGGGACTGCCGCGCCTGACATGATCCATACAGGAATGAGGCGCATGCACCATGGAAAGACCGTATCGATGCCCGGTGTGCAACGCCCCGCTGGAAGAGGACAAGGATGCGGGGTTCAAGATCCCGCCGGAATGTCCTTATTTGGACACCGCGTACCCGGAGTTGTGCGCGCTTCACGACAAGATCTACTTCGGGAGATGGAGAAAGATGGAAGCCGACCCGAACGACATCAAAAGAGGGTACGTGAAACTGGGTCGGTTGCTGGCCATGATGAAGGAAGTTGTTGGAAGGGAAAACGTCGAGCCGGCCAGGGAGGACATCCAGAAGGCCGAAGACGCGTTCGCGATGGCGAACGCGGACCAAGAGCCATATTCCTCCATCAAGTTCATGGACCAGGCGCTTTCCTATATACACCACGCACTCAACGACCTGCTGCACGAGAAGCGGGCGAAGCTTCATTCTCCAGCGGACTACGAGAGGCATTACGACGTCATTCTTCCGTTCAAGGAGGATTGGTAGGGTTTTCGATGGCCGGGAAAAGGGCCGAAAGCGTGTTCCCGGGACTCCCCCTCCTGCCGGGCTCCGTGCGCGCGGGCCCGGTTGGATATCCCGGGAAGCGGAAAGGGCTCCCTCGAGGAGCCCTTTTTTGCGTTTCGATGGGCGCCGGGCTCACGCGAACGCCGGCTCGAGCGTCACCTCCGTCCGGATGGAGTTCGAGATGAGGCAGTGCGCCTCCGCCTTGTGGAGGATCTCCTCCGCCTTGGCCGGATCCTCGCCGGGGCGAAGCGCGATCCGGGGGCGGACGGTGATCCTCGTGAACAGGAACTTACCGTCCACGAACTCGAGCACCCCTTCCGCCTCGCTCTCGTACTCCTCGAAGGCGATCCCCGCGCGACCGGCGAACGCCAGGAAGGTCGTCATGATGCAGCTGTTCACCGAGGCGACGTAGAGATCCTCGGGCGACCAGATCCCCTCGTGTCCCTTGAACTCGGGCGGCGTGGCGACCTCGACGGGCGGCTTCCCCGCAATGGTCATCATCCCCTTCTTCTCCCCCGTCCACCGGACGGAGATCCCGTACCTGTAACTTTTTGGGCGGATCGCCACGGGTCGCTCCTTTCCAGGGAAGTCAGCGCTCCCGGATTGTTTGAAGATCATCATACTAAAGCATCCCGCTTTCTTCCAAACCGGAATTGGCTCCGAAGGGTGTTCGGCGAACCTCCGAGCGTTTCGCGTCGGTTTTGCGAATATACTGGTACATAGGCAGACGGCGCGACCACGGAGGCTCCGAAGGTGACCCCCAGGAGGAATGGAAAAAGCGGCGGGAAGGGAGACCGGGCGCAGAGCGGTTCCCTGCGCTCCACGGAGATCATTCTGGAAAGCATCTCCGACGGGGTGTTCACGGTGGATCACGACTGGCGGATCACGTCGTTCAACCGGGCCGCGGAGGAGATTACGGGGATCTCCCGCGAAGAGGCCATCGGAAAGCCGTGCCCGGAAGTCTTTCGCGCCAGCATGTGCGAAGTGGATTGTGCCCTCCGCCACACCCTGGAGACGGGAACCCCCGTCATCAACAGGTCGGCGTTCATCATCGACGCGGAAGGCCGCCGCATTCCCGTCAGCGTCTCCACCGCGCTTCTCCGGGATGAGGACGGGAACCTGATCGGCGGCGCGGAAACCTTTCGCGACCTGAGCCTTGTGGAGGAATTGCGCAGGGAGCTCAAGGGTCGGTTCCAGGTCGGCGACCTGGTCTCCCGGAGCCCGTCGATGCGCCGGATCTTCGACGTTCTGCCGCAGGTGGCCGCAAGCGACAGCACCGTTCTCATCCAGGGGGAGACGGGGACGGGGAAGGAGCTTCTCGCCCGGGCGCTCCACTCCTTAAGCCCTCGGCACGACAAACCGTTCATCGCCGTGAACTGCGGCGCCCTGCCGGACACTCTCCTGGAATCGGAGCTCTTCGGGTACAAGGCCGGCGCGTTCACCGGCGCGGAGAGGGACAAGCCCGGCCGATTTTCCCTGGCCGACGGGGGGACCCTGTTCCTGGACGAAATCGGCGAGATCAGCCCGGCGCTGCAGGTTCGCCTGCTCCGCGTCCTGCAGGAGAAATCCTTCGAGCCGCTCGGTGGCACCCGGTCCGTCCGCGTCGACGTCCGCGTGATCGTCGCCACGAACAGGGACCTGGCCGCCCAGGTGAAGAAGGAGGCGTTCCGGCAGGATCTGTTCTATCGGATCAACGTCGTCCGGCTCGACATGCCTCCTCTTAGGAAGCGCAAGGAGGACATTCCCCTCCTGGTCGATCATTTCGTGGCCCGGGGGAACCGGGCGCAGGGAAAATCGCTGCCGGGCGTAAGCCCCGAGGTCCTGTCGTTTCTCATGGCGCACGACTATCCCGGCAATATCCGGGAGCTCGAAAATATCATCGAGCACGCCTTCGTTCTGTGCGCCGAAGGCCGGATCGAGCCTCGGCACCTGCCGGAGGACTTTGTCGCCCGTGTTCCCACGAGAACGAAGCGGGGCGGGATGAGTGACACCGTCCGCGCCATGGAAACGCATACCATTCGCGAAGCGCTCCGGCGCAACGGGTACAATCGTCTCGCAACGGCCAGGGAACTGGGAATCCACAAAAGCACCCTCTTCCGGAAGATGAAAGCCCTGGGAATCCCCCTGCCGGATGAGGACGGGAGATCCCGCCGCAGGGGGTAGGGTTGCGTTCCCGCGTCCGTTTACGGGAGACAGGGTTGCGAAACCGCGACTGTCCGTGACGGTGGCCAGTCCGTTATCGAATCCTAACATGTTGATTCATTGACTGTTCCCGCCTGAATTCCAGTCGTTTGCCAACATGGCACGCGAGATGCTTCACTCCATGGTGGGTGCGGGAGGGTATCCCCGATGAAGGTTGCGCTTTCCGTCTGGAACGGGAGGATATCCCCGGTGTTCGACGTTTCCCGGAGGATCCTCGTTCTCGATGTGCATCACGGCGTTGTGACCGGCAGGAGCGAGGAAACATTCGAGGAGAGCGATCCGGTCCGAAAGGCAGGGAAGCTCTCGGAATTAAAGGTCCGGAAACTGATCTGCGGGGCGATCTCCCGGCCGCTGGCCGGCCTGTTCGCCGCGTACGGCATCCGGACGATCCCCTTCGTCGCCGGAGACGCGGGGGAGGTCATCGAGGCGTTTCTCGCAGGGGCATTGCCGAATCGCAGGATGGCCATGCCGGGGTGCCGCGGACAGCGAAGGCGGTTCCGGGGAGGCCGGTGAGCGGAAAGGAGGAGGAAGATGCCAAGGGGCGACGGGACGGGGCCCGGGGGAAAGGGACCGGGAACAGGCAGAGGCCTCGGGAAATGTGAAAAAAAAAGCACACGGAGTGCGGCGGTTCCGGCCGGCGGGCAACAGGGCTTGGGGTTTGGACCCGGGCGGGACAGGAAGAGCGGTTTCCGTCGAGGGAAAGACACGAACCGCGGCGAAGGGAAGTAGGTGAGGAACAGAGCGTTTGGGATAAGGAGGACAGCGATTATGCCACGCGGAGATCGGACAGGACCGATGGGAACGGGACCGTTGACGGGAAGGGGCGCCGGGTTCTGTGCGGGGTTCCGGGGGCCCGGCTTCTTCGGCGGCGGGCGGGGCTGGCGTCATATCTTTCATGCCACCGGACTGCCCGGCTGGATGAGATCCGGATGGGGCGGCCCGGCATTCCTGGAGGAGCCTCCGCCGGGAACGGAGAAGCGGTACCTGGAAGAAGAGGCCGAGGCCCTCAAAGGACGGCTCGACGAGATCCGGAAGAGGCTGGAGGAACTGGAAGAGAGGAAATAGAGGGAATCATCCATTCCCGGGAAACGGAAAAGGGCTCCCGAAGGAGCCCTTTTCCCAACCCGCTGTGCCCTGCCCTCTTCGTCGGCTCTACAGCTTTCCGACGAGGATGAACGAGATGACCAGGGCGTAGATGACCAGCGACTCGATCAGCGCGAGACCGACGATCATCGGGATGAAGATCTTGGGCTGGGCGGAAGGATTGCGGGCAATCCCCTCCAGTCCGGCGGCGATCGCCCTCCCCTGGCCGAGCGCTCCTCCGAAGGATGCGATGGCTATGCCAAACCCGGCGGCCAGCGCGATGAAGGTTTTGACGCTGTCGCTCATCCCGGCGGCAGCCCCTTCTTGCGCGAAGGCCACGGTGGCCACTGCTACGAAGAGCAGTGCGAGCAGAAAAGTGAAGGAAACTTTGCGGAACATCGGGTACCCCCCTTTACGATGGTATTGGATCCCGCCGGGTGGTTCCGCCCCCCCGGCGGGGTTGATGCCGGACGGAAAAACCCCGTTAATGCTCCTCTTCGTGCGCGACCGCCCCCGAGATGTAGATCATGGAGAGCACCGTGAAGATGAACGCCTGCATGAACGAGACGAAGACGCCCAGGCCGTAGAAGATCGACGGGACGACGAAGGGGACCAGCCCCAGAAAGATTCCCACGACGAGATGGTCGCCGGTGATGTTCCCGAAGAGCCTGAGCGACAGGGAGAGCGGCCGGGCGAGATGAGAGACGATCTCGATCGGCAGCATGATCGGGGCCATCCACCAGACCGGCCCCAGAAAGTGCTTGAAGTAGGCGATCCCGTGCTCCCGCACCCCGTAGTAGTGCGTCGACAGGAAGATGACGACCGCCAGGCCGACGGTGATGTTCATCTTGTCGGTCGGCGGGAGGAAGCCCGGGATGAGCCCCAGCAGGTTCATGCAGAGGATGAAGATGAAGCAGGTGGCGAGCAGGGGGATGTACGTCTTCGCCTTGTGCCCGATGATGTCCTCCGCGAGGTTCACGAGGAACGACAGGATGATCTCGAACAGGTTGCGCAGCGTGAGCCTCGGCTCGGGGACGACCAGGTCGGCCGGCTTCTTCCTCCCGAAGGAGGCGGCGGAGACGGCGACGAGCAGGACCGCGATCATGATCGCGGAAAGGACGTATTGCGGGATGTGGAAAGGGAGCCGGTCGAACCAGGAAAACGCCTTGTGGCCACCTGCCGCCAGGGCCGTACCCGGCCACAGCAGAACCCCCAGGAGCACACCTGCCCTTCTGCGCATCGTGCGAACCCTCCGATTTCCTTACTTCGTCTCCACGGCCCGGGAGGCCCCCTCGAGCAGGACGCCGAACACCAGCGCCGACAGGCCGAGCAGGAACCCCAGAAGGTCGAAACGCCCCGATCGGACCACGAGGTAGACCACAGCCACCAGGGCGAGGAACTTCAGGACGTACTGGACGACAAACCCTTTCCCCACCCCCCCTTCGACCGAGAACGCCTTCCCCAGAATCTTCCGGATCAGGTAGAAGTTCCCGTAGGCGATCGCCGCTCCGCACGCCGCTCCCGGGAGCATGCCGTACCGTCCGACGATCGTGATCCCGGCCAGGATCACCCCGGCGCAGAGAAGGATCTTTCTCTCCAAAGAGCGGGAGGTGAGGATTCCCGCCCCGTCACCCTCCACCGGTCTTCCTCTTCTTCTCTTCGTCCTTCTTTTCCAGCTTTTCCAGGTCTTCCCCGGACCGGAGTGCGGCGCGGTAGAGGCTTCGCACCCCAGCCGCGAACCCGATCGCGAGCCAGACCACCGTCATCCAGGGACCGGTCCCGAGCCACTTGTCCAGGTAATACCCGATGGCCAGGCCGATCACGACCGCGATGGCCAGCTCGAGGCCTAGGGCGCTGTACCTGCCCAGTTCCCGGAAAAGCGTCCTGCGATCCTGTTTGTCGGTCACGTCGATAAACCCCAGTTACCTATCACAAACCCGGAACGGCCGTCAACCGGAAAACCGTGCGTGGATCCCCGGGAGATCCCCGCAGCGGGGTCACCGGCCGGCGGGCCGCCCGGAAAGGACCTCCCGCGCCGCCCCGATCGTCCTGTCGAGGTCCCGTCGGGTGTGCGCCAGGGAGACGAACCCCGCCTCGAACTGCGAGGGGGCGAGGTAGACGCCCCGGCGGAGCATCCCGTGGAAATATCTGCCGTAGGCGGCCGTGTCGCTCTTTTTTGCCGTCGCGTAGTCGACGACGGGTCCTTCCTGGAAGAAGGTGGTCCACATCGACCCGACCCGGTTGGTCCAGGTCGGACCACCGGACTTCCGGAAGATCCCCTGGAGTCCCTCGCCGAGATAGTCGGCCTTTTCGGCAAGTTTCCGGTAGGTTCCCCTCTTCGAAAGCTCGGTCAGGGCCGCGATCCCGGCGGCCACGGCCAGGGGGTTCCCCGAAAGGGTCCCCGCCTGGTAGACCGGCCCCTCGGGGGAGAGGGCGGACATCACATCCCGTCTCCCTCCGAATGCCCCCACGGGCAGCCCTCCCCCGATGATCTTCCCGAGGACGGTGAGGTCGGGCACGATCCCGAACAGCTCCTGCGCGCCGCCGAAGGCGACCCGGAAGCCGGTGATCACCTCGTCGAACACGAGGAGGGCCCCCGCCGTGCGGGTGATCTCCCGCAGCTCATCCAGAAATCCCGGCGTCGGCAGTACCACCCCCATGTTCCCGGGGATCGGCTCGACGATCACGGCGGCGATCTGCCCCCGGTTTCTGTCGAAGAGCTGCCGCACCGAGGCGGCGTTGTTGAAGGTGGCGGTCAGGGTGTGCTTCGCGGTGTCTGCCGGGACGCCCGGGGAGTCCGGCTGCCCGAACGTGAGCGCTCCCGAGCCCGCCTTGACCAGCATCGGGTCGGCGTGGCCGTGGTAGCACCCTTCGAACTTCACGATCTTGTCCCGTCCCGTGAACCCCCGCGCAAGGCGGACGGCGCTCATCGCCGCCTCGGTCCCCGAGGAGACGAGCCGGACCTTTTCGATCGAGGGAAAGGCCTTGCGGATGATTATGGCGAGCGTGATCTCCCCGGCCGTGGGCGCGCCGTAGCTCGTCCCCCGCTCCGCGGCTTTCCGGATCGCCGAGACGATCTTGGGGTGGGCATGACCGAGGATCATCGGGCCCCAGGAGGAGACGTAATCGAGAAAGGTGTTCCCGTCCGCGTCGGTCACGGTGGCACCCTTCGCCTTCGCCACGAACAGGGGCGTGCCCCCGACCGAACGGAACGCCCGAACCGGCGAGTTGACCCCTCCCGGGATGACTTTTTGCGCCTGCCGGAACAGTTTTTTCGATGTCGACGTCTTCATCCGGACTCCCCTCCTTGCCCTTTGCGGGAACGGGAAAAGGATGGCGAATTGTATCCGTTGTCCGGGCAGGGTGTCAAGGGAAGCATCCGTATGAATTCCAAACGGTTTTCCGTATGTCGTAAAACAATATTTCGGTTTGGCTTGACACGACCGGAAGTTGACGTGTACATAATATCGTTTGGCAAGAGACCATTAGGATGGGGAGCAGTCCCGGGGCGTGGATGATGAAGGAATTAACCGTAAAAGAACAGATCGAGATGGAGTTTGGGCCGCTTTGGTCGGGGGGGGATACCGTCACCGTAGGGGACAGGATCTATACAGCGATCGAGTTGAAGCGTGCTCTCGACCTGTTGGCTGACGACGTGTTGGGGATCGACCTCCAGGCCCTTCCCAATGGCCTCTTCGCCTTTCGCTTCTACGATGGGGACGACCGGCGCATCGTCGTCTTCGTGCTGGACCGGGAGCTCAACATCGTGCGGGAACTACGCGCCCACATCGCGGAGTGGCTCGAGGACGAATATTACAAAAGCGGGATCGAGGCGTTCCTCGCCGACCGGATGGTGGGCATGCTCCGCCGGAAGGTGAAGGGGGAGAACGGGTAACCGGCAGTCCCTTATCCCGGCAGGAGGTCCCTTTGTCCCGGAAATGCCGCAAGGCTTCCATCCGCTCCTCCGCTGCCCGGTGGAACCTCGATGCGCCCGTGGCTGTGAACGGGGGAGACTCGCTTCCCCCCTGCGAGGAGCTTGCAACGTGATCGAATCGTACGTCGAACTGGTGCTGCGACGCCTCGAGGACCGGAGCGCCAACATCATGGCGCATCTCGATCAATTCGTGGACGGGAATCTCCGGTTCACGATGCGGATCTTCGGGGACTGCCTCGACGAAGAAGCGCGCGCAAGACTCCTGGAAGGGTACAGCGAGTACCGGACAGAAAAGGAACTGCGTTCCTTCGCCGGGAAGTTCATCCCTGCCTACACGGAGTACGCCATGGCGGAACTCCTGGAAAAGAAGAAGGATGGGGAGCGGTTCGATCCCCCGTACCTCACGCAGGAGGAGTACCAGGAGATGGCGGTCCGGGAGAAGTGGCCCAAGATCGCGGAACACCTGGAGGATGTCACGCCGTTGCAGCTGCGACGCGAGATCGCACGGATGGGGATGCTCTTCCGGCCGTACCTGCTTTCGGACCCCGGTTTCAACGAGGGAGTCCTGGAATTCGCTTTGTATTTCGACCTCCAGGACCGGCTTGGGAAGGTGCCCCTGGACGATCTTCGCGCCGCCGCCCGCGGGATCACTCCCCTGGTGAATCGCGCCGTCGCGGAGGAATCGATCGAGGAGCAGGAGAAGATCCTGCTCCGGATCCGGACCGACGTGGCAAGGATTGCGGGGCTGCCGGCCGACCCGGAGACGCTTCTGGGGCCCGGGATGGAGCGATATCCCCGGGAGGCCCCCCCGGGGTGGAAACTCAGGGAACTGAGCATGACTTTGGAGACGATGTCGCTCAAGGACCTGCGCCTGTCCGCCCTCGTCCACATGGACATTTTGACCACCGAGGAGGTCCGGGAGATCGTTTCCCCGTTCATGACCCGGTTCCCTTCCTTTTATGAAATCCCGGNNGTGTGGAAACTGATGCCCGAGGAGGAGAAACTGCTCCTCCTGCGGGAGGACAACGCCCGGATGGACTCCGCGATGATGGCGCGCCATCTCGCGCGGTTCCTCCACTCCTCCTCCCCCGAGGAACTGGGGGATGCCGGCCGGCAGATCTCGTTCCTGACGAAGGAAGCATTTGTCTCCAACCACGGTTCGATATTGAAAACGTCGGGCGGCGGGCAGGAGGGGGAGGGGGTAAAGAGGCTCTACGACCAGGTCACGGTTGCCGCTCTTGCGATGATGTCTTGCAGGGCGGAGGAAAGGCAGGAGATGTTCGACACCATCCGCGCGATGATCGCGGAGAACGCTGGGATACCGCTCCACACTGTGGGGAAGGAGGAGAACTGACCTATGAAGTTGGAATACATGGAGAAAATCGTGATGTTCAAGGAGACTCCCGAAGGATTGGCGACGGACATGGAATGGCTGCACGAAGCGGGAAGAGACGGGTGGGAACTCGTTTCCGCCATCCCCCTCATCGCGCCGAACCGCGACGGCATCGCGTATGGCACGGTGGGGAGCCAGATGATCCTCAAACGGCAAAAAGAGGTTTTATAATAAAAATTTGCTTGACATGCCAGCACCTTCAAGGATATAAAATAAAACATATTTCTAAAAGCAGTTCGTCTCACCCGGCAAAAAAAGATTGATTTTATTGGGGTTTTCCCGATCTTAACCGACGGGGATGGGTCTTGATTTTTCGCCTGTCCGGGGAAAACGGAAAGGGGGGATTAGCGGGGGAAAAGAGAGTAACCGGGCGCTAAGCCTACCATGTGAGGTACGTTAGTGAAGTGCGCTTTTGCATGTAAATTTTTCAAGGAGGGGGAGAATGGCTGAAAAGTGGCGTACAGAAAAGAAACGGCCGAAAATCAAAGTCCTTCCGTGGCCTGCCGTCCCGCCGCCGACGGTCGACGAAGTCTATGCCGGCGTGGACGAGAAACGGAAGGAATACTCTCTCTGGGTTGAGTCCGCCGTTCGCCAGCAGTTCAATGCGGACAAACCGGAATCCCTGGACGGCATCCGGGTTCTGGACTGCACGTCCAACATGATTATCGGTCACTGGTGCTCCTCGCACTTCTCGGAACTGGGCGCCGAGGTCATCATGGTCGAGCCTCCGGGAGGCGACCCGCTGCGGAAACTGACCCCGTTTGGCCGAGAGGAATACATGTTCGAGGCGGCAAACGGTGAAAAATGCGGCATCCGCTTCCTCGCCGAGGCACGGAACAAGCTATCCGTGACCCTCGATCTCGAGAAGAAAGAGGGGCAGGAGCTGCTCAAAAAGATCATCTCCCAGGTAGACATCCTGATCGAGAACGGTCCGCCGGGGCACTTCGACAAGCTGGGGATCGGCTACCGTCAGCTCTCCGAGATCAATCCGAGACTCATCTACCTCTGGGTGGGCCAGCGCGGTCAGTGGGGTCCGCTGAAAGACGACCCCGGCAACATGGACCCGACTGCCCAGAATGCGATGGGGTTCACGCACGGGACGGGAGCCCCGGTGTCGTTCGGCGGCACCCCCACCCGCTCCGGCTGGTGGATGGCCGATCAGGTCGGCGGCACCTTCTCGGCGATGGGCGCGATGGCGGCCCTCTACGCACGGGAGCGGTTCCTCGGGCACGGCCAGTTCGTGGAAGGCACGGCCGCCGAGGGAGTCATGCGGATCATCGACTACAACTGGGCCTGGTACGGGATGGACGGCTCCATCCGGCCCCGCTACGGGAACTGGGACCTCGCGATCAACATCTACGCGGTGAACCCGTGCGCCGACGGGCAGATCATGGTCGGCGGCGGTCACGACCGCCTCTGGTTCCGGATCTGGCGGACCGTCGGGAAAGACAGGCCCGAGCTCGAGCAGCACATCTGCGAAGACCCGAAGCTGCGCGTGGTGACCGACCGGCTGCCCCACTACATGCAGGTCGAGACCTATACCACGATGTGCGACTGGACCAAGGACAAGACCCGGGCCGAGTGCGAGAAGGCGCTCCAGGAAGAGGAAGTCGCCTCGGGAGGGGTCTCCTTCCTCGACGAGGTGTGCGAGTTCCCGCACTATAAATACCGCGGGCACATCGAGATGGTCGACGACCTCAATTACGGGAAGGTCCTCCTCGGGGCGTCCAGCTTCATCGGCATGAACACCCCGGGCCGGATCAAGTGGATCGGCCGCACGGTCGGGCAGGACAACGAGGACGTCTTCCGCCGTCTCGCCGGCCTGAACCGCGAGAGCCTGACCACGCTGAGGAAGGGAGGAATCATCTAATGGCTGTCAGCAAATCTGTAAAAGACATGACATTCGAAGACTTCTGTCGCACCGTGTTCAATACGGACAAACGATATGAAAAGCCGGAAGTCCTGAAAGGGATCCGGGCGATCTCCACGACGCAATACATTCTTGGTCCCTCCAACGCCTGCTATCTGGCCGAACTCGGAGCGGAAACGATCAAGGTCGAGCTGCCCAAGCGGGGCGAGCCGATGCGGCACACCACGCCGTTCAACGAGCCGTTCCTCTATCCTCTCTCCCGCTGGATGCCGGACAAGGGGACGGGGCTGGGATTCTTCGGCGCCAATCCGAATGAGTACTTCATGTCGCTCGACTTCCACAAGCCGGAAGCGATCCAGATCATGAAGCGGCTGGCTGCGAAGAGCGATACCTTCTCGGAAAACTACCGGGCGGGCACATTCGACCGGTGGGGAATCGGGTACCGGCAGCATATGCAGGTGAACCCCCGCGTCGTCTACCAGTGGATGGGGGGATTCGGCGGCTGGGGGCCTGGGCGTAACCGCGCTTCCTACGACATCCTCGGCCAGGCCCAGGGCGGCTGCTTCTCCGTGACGGGATGGCAGAAGGAGTACGGCGGGATGCCCTCCAAGCAGACCATCTGGATCATGGACTACTGGGGCGGGGCGATCTCGGCCTTCAACATCATCGCGTGCCTCTACTGGCGGGACAACGTCTCGGGCAAGGGGAACTTCCTGGAGTATTCCCAGGTGCACGGGGCCCAGAGACACCTTACCGACCTCATCGCCCTCTATGGAAGAACCGGGATCGTCGGCCAGCGGTGGGGGAACTGGGATCCCCTGCTCTGCGTGCACGGGATCGTGAAGTGCGGGAAGTCGTCCTACCCGAACTCGAAGAACCCGCAGGAGCAGGAAGTGGGCTTCTGCCTCGTCTCCGCGTACAAGGACGAGGATTTCGCGAAACTTTGCAAGCTGATCAACCGGGCCGACCTGGCGAAGCAGTACCCGAAGCACGCCGACCGCGTAGGGGCCGACGCGCAGATGGCCATCTACCCCGAGCTGGACAAGTGGGCGGCGGACAAGACAAAGGAAGACGTCGACAAGGCGTGCAAGGCGGCCGGGGTCCTCTCCCAGCCGGTGTGGAACTCCAAGGAGGTCGCCAATCAGGAGCATTACCACCTCCGCGGGACGCTCGCGTGGATCGACGANNCTCCTTGCCAAGCTGTGCGGCTTCAGCGGGTCCCATATCAAGGAACTGGAAGAGAAAGAGATCATCTAACTAAAAAAGGGGGAAGCGATGCCATTTAAGGAATCTTCACTGCTTCTTCAGTGTCCGAAGTGCGATACGATCAATTATCTCGATCCCTTCACCTTCTGGAACTTCTCGGGGAAGATAAAATGCGCCGGGTGCGACGCGATCTGGGAGTACGCGCTGGTGAACGGCCACCGGCAGGGACCACCGAAGGAAGGGAAGGCGCCCCACGACAAGCTGCCCGGATTCGCGCAGAGCAAGGACTGGAAACCGATCACCACCAAGGGAAAGGTGGCGGACGCGCCCCAGGCACGGGAGGACTTCCAGGGGAAGCCGATCCCGATCAAGAAGAGCGTCCGCGGGAAGGCCGTTTCCGGGTCGCCGCTTTCGGCCGACGAACTGATCGGGAGCATCCCGAAGATGTTCTACACGGGTGTCTGACAGCTTGACCATTTTTTGAGATAGGAGGGATTACCGTGGCGAAAATCGTTCCAGACTGCCAAAATTGCAAGAATTTCAGCAAGGCCCTCGACCCCGAGATCAGCAAGGTCTACATCGGGGCGTGCATGAAGCTCGAGTGGCCCTATGCCATCAATATCCCGAAAGACGACGGGATTGAAGGGGAGTGCGGCTTCTTCGAGAAGAAGTGAAAAAGTTCTCTTGAACCGACCGTCGCCGGTCTGGTAGAGTAGCGACGCGGCAAATCCACGGCCGCCTTGGGCAGAATCGGGTGCGGCCGTGGATTTTGCCTTTTGTGAGGGGTATTCTTCCATCCATCTCTTCAAAGGAGGGTCTACGATCATGAAAGTGGAATTCTATTACGACAGCACGGTTCCTCCCGGTGCCACGTTCACCACCGACAACGCGAAGGCGGTCGAGCTCGTGAATCAGCTGGCGGCCAAGGGCGTAAACGCCAAGGCCGTCGACCTCAAGGGCGAGCAGGTTGCCTTCATGACGTACAACTCGGCGCTTACGGGTCCCAAGGCGCAGGTGCGCGCGGTGTTCGGCGCGAAGGGAGCCCTCCAGGAAGACTTCGGGAAGAACGTGCCTGCCCTCCTCGTGTTCGAGAAAGAGACGGACCGCTACCCGGTGGAAGCCTTCCCCCGGTCCGACAAGGAGTTGCAGCGCACCCTGGGCTGCGAAGAGGCGCTGAAGAATCTTCTGGAAAAGGCCTAAGAGCCGACCAACACGAGCGGTGAGGCGGGCCTGCGGGGGGTCGCGGCCCGCACCGCCTTATGAAGGAGGGAGGGACGGATGGGGAAGATACCCGAGAGCTACCTGCCGCCGCCGGAGCTGCGGCCCAAGCGGGTCTACACGCTCGACGCGTTCAGGAACATCCCGCAGAAGTTCAATTCCACAGAGGTCCTGCTCGACCAGACCGCCGCGAAGCACGGCGACAAGGTCGCCGTCTATTTCGATGAACAGCGGATCACCTACAAGCAGCTTCAGGCGAGCGTCAACCGCGTCGCCAACGGCCTGAAAAAGCTCGGCGTCGAGGAGGGCGACCGGGTTTTCTTGCGGATGCCCAACATCCCTCCCGCAATCGTCTGCAACTTCGCCATCATCAAGATCGGGGCGGTTTCGCTTCCCACCTCCGTACTGTTCGCCCGCACCGAGATCGCCCACGTGGCGAACCTGGCCGAGGCGAAGGTCCTGATCGTCGCCGCCGCGATGCTCGGCGAGGTCGAGGCGGCCAAGCCGGACCTCAAGACGGTCAAGACGATCGTCGTGGTCGGCGGGGACGAGAACGAGGTCCGGGCGAAGGGGTACACCCCGTACGCGGANNTCCTGTTCACCTCCGGGACGACGGGTCTGCCCAAGGGGACGGCCCACTTCATGGAGGAGTCGCTGATCGTCGCCGACGGGTTCGGGAAGGTCTGCTGGGAGGTCACCGACAAGGACGTGATCGGCGGCCCGGCCCCGATCGCCATGGCGGCCGGCTACTCCACCGTGGCGGTCATCCCGTTCCGGTACGGGGCGGCCGTTTCCCTGATCCCCCGGTTCGAACCGGTGGCGATGGCCAAGAACATCCAGACCCACAAGATCACGATCATGTCGGCGCTGCCCACCGCGTACCGGAAGATGCTGGTCGACATCGACCCNNACCGCCAAGACGTACCTCGACTGGAAGGAGAAGTTCGGGCTCGAGATCTACGAGGGGCTGGGCACCACGGAGATGATGTTCGTCTTCATCTCCGCGGCCGTGACCAAGAAGGTCAAGCCGGGGTGGATCGGCTCGGCCTGCCCGGGCTACGTCGTGAAGGTCGTCAACGAGGAATTCCAGGACGTCAAGCCCGGCGAGGTCGGCAAGATGATCGTGCAGGGGCCTACGGGCACGATCTACTGGAAGGACAACGACAAGCAGAAGTCGGCGGTCCGGGACGGATGGTGCCTGGCCGGCGACGTGGTGACGATGGACGAACTGGGCAACGTCCAGTTCCTCTCCCGGGAGGACGACCTCATCAAGTCGTCCGGGTACCGGATCGGACCGGAGGAGATCGAGGAGGCGCTG